>CAUTRO010000191.1:0-2996 GCA_963540685.1 uncultured Streptococcus sp. | reverse complement strand
AATCTCAAATGACTGCTGGTAAACCACAAGAAAAAGAATGGATTCCAGAAGAAGTAGAACTTAAGTCTGAAAAAGACGAGATTAAATTTGAAGACTTTGACAAGGTGGAAATCCGTGTAGCAGAGGTCAAAGAAGTTGAACGCGTCGAAGGATCCGATAAATTAATTCGCTTCCGCTTAGATGCAGGAGATGGCGAAGACCGTCAAATCCTTTCGGGTATCGCGAAATTCTATCCAAATGAACAAGAATTGGTCGGTAAGAAACTCCAAATCGTGGCCAACCTTAAACCACGTAAGATGATGAAGAAATATGTCAGCCAAGGCATGATTCTCTCAGCAGAACACGGGGATCAATTAACGGTCTTAACTGTTGATCCATCTGTACCAAATGGAAGCATCATCGGGTAAATGATAATTGTAGATGAAAAGCACTCCTGCGAGAGTGCTTTTCTTGTGCCGATATAGTTCTCATCATTGAGTTTTACAAGGATGGTAGATGAGTTCTATTCGTAATAAATGTTAATGGAGACTTCCGCAGTGAGAAAAGAGTCTGAAACGATATCGTTTCAGACTCTCGGAAGATTTGAGACAGTAGGCTCAAATCTTAGGTATGGAATCCCAGAGGGGTTCGCTACCGTCCGTTCTCACCTAAGGAAAGTCTCCAATTCTATTTCTTGATCCATTTCCTATTCATCTGGCCGGTATTCCAGGATATCTCCGGGCTGGCAGTCCAGTTCTTTGCAGATGGCTTCAAGGGTGGTAAAGCGGATGGCTTTGGCCTTGCCTGTCTTGAGGATGGAGAGGTTGGCGGTGGTGATGCCGATTCTGTCAGCCAACTCATTGGATTTCATCTTTCGCTTGGCCAGCATGACATCTAGATTGACGATAATCATGGTCTCCTCCTTAAATGGTCAGCTCATTTTCTTCAGCGATCTCAATCCCTCTCTCTAAAATTTTGCCAAGCACCCAGACAATTGGGACTGCGAGGAGAAGTCCCGTGTTAAAGGTCAATTGGAAGGTGAAGGGAAGGAGATAAGCGTTGCCACTGGTTTCAAGTGTACCAGACATAAAGGACAAGACCAATAAGATCTTCCAAGCTCGGTTGCAAAGATCAATATTAGAGTGAGAAAAGATCTTTTCTTGGTAGAGATTTTGGAGGAAGCTACGAATGGTGATGAGAAGAAAAATATAGATAGCACTTGAGGCTAGTGGGAAGAGCAAGTTCCAGAGGGGTTGCGGAGTTTTTGGGAAAAGCTGGATGCCATTCACCTCAAAGGACAAGCGACCTGATTGAACGAGGTCTTTAAAAAGCCCCATGCGGGAAAGTAGGTGGATGACCAGTGCTATCACTGTCATAAAGCTACAGAAGTAAATGAAAGCCGTTAAGACTTCAATGACATTTTTTAAAGTTTTTGAGTTTTTCATCGCAAGCCTCCTTGAAGTTTATTGATTATTTACTTATAGTATACTCCTTATAAAAAATTAGTCAATAAAAAAGTATCGAAAAACGATAAAAAAGTAACGTTAAACAAAATATTGTTTTTGCAAAACAGGGATTTTTTTTTAAATATTGAAAAATGAGTCTCAAGCTAGAAAACAACTACATAGAGGTGAATTTTACTATACTTTCGATTTAGGGTATACTAGTGTAAAGATCTTATTCCATGGAGGTAGTAAAATGAATCTAAAATGGAAGAAAAAATACCTGGTGCCGATTCTGGGACTGGTTGGAGCTCTTGTCTTGATTGGAGGAGTCTATCTTTATTCTAGTTCGAACATCCAACCGGACCATCAAAAGGAATTTAGCCAGACCAGCAAAAAGGTCATCAAGCTAAAAGAAAAAGCCATTGACTTGAGTGGGGATTATATTTCCAATGAACGGGATGAAGCTAAAATTGAGAAAAATGGCAAAGCCTGGAAGATCGATTACCAAACGGCTGACGGCAAGGTGTCTGCTGAATTTAGTACCGATTGGAAGGTCGAAGGGGCTAATAAAATCTCGACAGGTAAGATGAAGAAGTCCGATGGCAATACTGATTTTACAGTGACGGTTCGTGTCTTTAAATACAAGACAGACAAGAAACCTTTGATCACGGTCACTATGTCTGATCAAAATCCTGATCATGAGATGGTCTTTGCCAATCGGGAGGATTTTTTCAAATCGACAGATCCAAATGATGTTGTCCTTGATGGCAATCTCTCACCGTTTGAAGGTGCTTATTCCAATGATACTTATGAAAAGGAAATCGCCGATTCCGGCTTTAAACTTTATGGCTATACTCCAGAGGAATATTACCAAAACAAGACTAGCGCCTTTCCAAGTATTGTAAATGGGGAGACAGGCTGGACCTTCTGGAGTGGGGGGACTCGGGCTAGTTACCTTTTCAATAAAGAAAAAGAGCCTAAGAAACGAAAAGGCTATTATGAAGTTTATTTCGTAGGGGCCAATGCGACGGCTATCCAAGGGCAAGAACAAACGCTGTACTTGATTCCTGCGGGTGTAACAGGTCCTGATGGAGTGGCTTCACAAGAGCGTCGGATTATCTTTGGAGATGCGTCCTTCCGGGATTACCATCTAGAGTGGTGGAAAGCCTATCCACAAGTGAAAAATGAGAAGGATCTAGATATTGCAGCCATTAACGGAGGCGATTTCTCAAGCCTAGCTGGAACTTGGCGCAATGGCAAGGGTGCTGAGATCGTCATACAAGCAGATGGAAAAGTCAAGGGTCAAGGTAGCCTCAAGGCCGTTGCGGACTCAGATAAGAAGAGCAAGATCCCTTATGTTGAGATGAAGATGGGGGAAACTGGCGTCGCAATTGGATTGCTGAAAATTGGCTTCCAAAATCCAGATGGCGACCAGTCTGACACCAGCAAGCCACGACTGGTGCTCACACAATCTGCAGGCAACTACCCAGCTGATCAATATTTCTACCGTCAATAAAAGAGGCTAGGACAAAAGTCCTAGCCTCTCAATTGTCTTTGGATTGTCGAGCAAGA
>CAUTRO010000190.1:0-3006 GCA_963540685.1 uncultured Streptococcus sp. | reverse complement strand
GTTTTGATGAAGAAGATAGGAGCGATTCGTCCAATGTTATTGACCACACGACGGCCTTCAAAAAGAATTTCTGGAACGTCATTAAAGTCAGAATTCAAAAGGACAATATTTGCAATTTGACGGGTTGCAGGATCTCCTTCAGCCATCACGATCGAGCAGTCGGCTTCACGAAGAGCGAGGATATCATTGACCCCGTCTCCAGTCATAGCCGTTGTCCGGCCAGCTGCCTTTAAAGTTTGGATGAGCAGTTTCTTTTGGTGAGGGGACACGCGTCCAAAGATAGCTGTTTCTTCAGCTTGATCGACTAATTGATCATCGGTAATTTTTGAACAATCGATGTAGTTTTCATAGTTTTTGAAGCCCGCTTGTTGAGCAATATAAGAGACGGTTACAGGGTTGTCCCCAGAAATGATTTTGAGATCCACACCTTCAGAGCGCAAATACTCGAGGGTGTCCGATGCGCCTTCACGGATTGGATCCGTAATTTCAATAACGGCAATTCCTTCAAGATTTTCTGGCAGTTTCAATTCCTGCATGCTAATCATTTCTGAACTGTGGGCCAGTACGAGCACGCGCGATCCGCGGGCTTGTGCTTCAAGGACAGCAGCTGGATTTTCTTGAAGGAGCATTTCAGGAGCACCGAGAAAGACGGTGCCAAGATTGGAGAGGTGCATGGCTCCCCATTTCCGATCACTGGAGAAAGGGATGATGTTTTCCGCAGTATACGCATGCTCCAACTCCCCATAAGCCTTACGAATGGCTTGAGCAGTAGGATTGGTATCCTCGCTATATTGCATATAGGCAGAAAGGATGACCTTGATCGTTTCCTCAGAAAAATGATCGGATAAGCTATGGAGAGCTTCGACGGTCATCTTCCCTTGAGTAATGGTACCTGTCTTATCTAGACACAAGGTATCCACCCGTGCGAGGGTTTCCACTGAATACATTTCTTGAACAAGGACCTTGCGCATGCCGAGCTTAATGACAGCTGTCAAGAGAGAAGTAACTGTCAGAAGGGCGATTCCTTTTGGTAACATTCCCAAGAGAGCAGTGGAAGAATTCACAACAGAATCCTTGATCGGCAGCATCTTGATCAAGAGGGCTTCAAAGAAGAGGGCGAGGCCAAATGGGATAATAATTTTCCCAGTGAAGCTAGAAATTTTCGCTAAATTATAGAGAATACGCGAATTAATGGGCTTCAAGGTTTTAGCTTCCATCATCAGCTTGTTGGCATAGTTGTTTGCTCCAACGCGCTTAATCCGCGCATAGACCTGACCACTGGCGATATAACTTCCAGAAAGGAGTTCATCTCCGACTTCTTTTAAGACTAGATCACTCTCACCGGTTAGCATGGCCTCATTGGCTTCAGCAATTCCAGACATGACTTCTGCATCGCTTGGAATCTGCTCACCCGAAGACAGAAGCATTAAATCACCCAGAACCAGTTTTTCTGGTGGAATCGCATCTTTTTCCCCGTCTCGAATGACAGTCACCAGCTCACGACTCATGAGATTGAGTTTATCAATCATCCGCTTGGCGCGCATTTCAGTCATAATCCCTGTAATGGCATTGAAGCAAATAACTGCGAAAAAGATCATATTGCTCCAGGCCTGTACAGCAGCCAAGGCTATCGCAATCACAAAGTTTAAGGTATTAAACAAGGTGAAGACGTTGCGCTTAATGATTTGCCAGGTACTGGTACTAGTATTCGTTGTAAAATCATTGGTTTGTCCGCGATCCATTTTCTTGCGGACTTCACTGAGGGACAAGCCCTTTAAATCATTCGTTTCCATAGACAATATGATATCATTTTTTTGCGAAAAAGACTATCTAGAATCGGTCCGCTGAGACATTTTTTATACAGAAAAAGTTTGCGGTCCAAAAAAGGTTACGGTATAATGAGAAAGAAGATTCAATGTGATTTTCGATCATGTTGAGAGATGAATGAAATGGATTTGAGGAACAACTATGTTTTACACCTACTTACGGGGCCTTGTTGCCTTTATTCTTTGGGTTTTAAATGGCAATGCCCATTACCATCATACGGACAATATTCCAGATCAAGAAGAAAATTACATTTTGGTATCCCCGCATAGGACTTGGTGGGACCCAGTCTATATGGCCTTTGCGACCAAGCCAAAACAATTTATCTTTATGGCAAAAAAAGAACTGTTCACCAACCGTATTTTTGGATGGTGGATTCGCATGTGTGGGGCATTCCCAATTGACCGTGAAAATCCGGGAGCCGAAGCCATTAAGTATCCCGTCAATATGTTAAAGAAGAGCAACCGCTCCTTGATCATGTTCCCAAGTGGAAGCCGGCATTCGCAAGATGTCAAGGGTGGTGTTGCCATCATTGCCAAAATGGCCAAGGTCCGTATCATGCCTGTGACGTATACGGGGCCTAGAGACTTGAAAGGTTTGGCGACAGGTGAGCGGATTGATATGAATTTTGGACATCCGATTGATATTTCGGATATCAAAAAGATGAATGACCAGGGGGTGGCAGAAGTTGCTCACCGGATCCAAGAGGAGTTTGACCGGTTGGATGCTGAAGTACAAGCGATCAATACCCCAACAAAACCGTTTATCTTGATTCGTTTGTTAAAAATCCTTTTGGTTCCTGTTGTTTTAGTCGTTGGCATCTTGACCTTGCTCTTTAGTTACTTAGCAAGCTTTGTATGGGATCCAGACAAACATCGGAAAAACAAATAAAAAACTGAGAATGTTCTCAGTTTTTTTTATTTTTACGAATAATAAAAGTGAGAGGAGGCTTCTTATGGAAGATATGATTGAAAAAATCAAAGAATATAAGCTCTTTTTAGCGATTGCAGCGATTGGGCTCTTACTGGGAGGGTATTTTCTTTTTCATCGACCTAGTTCAAGTGCATCGACCGTTCCAGATCTTTATCCGACTTCCAGTTCAACTGCGAGTCCAGAAAAAGCGTCTGCTTCTCGCTCAAAAGAAGAAAAGTCAGCTCCTTCAATGAACGAGGAACCGGAAAT
>CAUTRO010000189.1:0-3007 GCA_963540685.1 uncultured Streptococcus sp. | reverse complement strand
ATGAAAATTCTGATGTAGCAGTGGTAGAAGGGGTAATGGGACTCTATGATGGATTAGGAACGGATAAAGATTGTGCCTCTTCTGCATCTGTTGCCAAACAGCTGAATCTACCTGTTGTTTTAATTATTGATGGGAAATCAACCTCGACCTCAGCAGCAGCAATTGTGCATGGCTTTTCTTCATTTGATCCAGCGGTAAATATTGTTGGTGTCATTGTCAATCGTGTTGCTTCGGAAACCCATTATCAGCTGATTAAGGGAGCGATTGAGCGCTACACGGATATAGAAGTCCTAGGTTATTTTCCAAAAAATGTTCAGGTTGAACTTCCTTCTAGACATTTGGGATTGATTCCTGATGTAGAAATGGATGATCTTGAAGAAAAGTTTGCTATTCTTGGAGAGCAGGCAAAAAAAACAATTCAGTTCGATCGTCTATTGGAGAAGGTTGATAGAGAATCGATTGAACTTTCTTCTCCGTTCAAACTTAGGAATTCTATCCCATTAACCATTGCTTATGCACTGGATGATGCCTTTCATTTTTATTATGAAGACAATCTGGATTTATTGAGAAGTTTTGATGTCACCTTGCTTCCATTTAGTCCCTTAAAAGATGAACGCTTACCGCAAGCTGATGCCTATTATTTTGGTGGGGGTTATCCGGAGTTGTTTGCAAAAGAATTGTCCGATAATTGCTCCTTTAGAGAATCAGTTCTAGAAGCTCATCAAAAAGGAATTCCAATCTATGCTGAATGTGGAGGCTTGATGTATCTTGGGAAAAATCTCGAGGTTGAAGACCAGTCCTATGAAATGGTTGGGATATTTGATGGCACTAGTGTGATGACCAATGGCCTAAAACGGTTTGGTTACTGTTTTGCAACTACCAATGAAGCATCCTTATTTGGTCCGTCTGGTACGGAAGTTCGAGGTCATGAGTTTCATCATTCCATCTTCAATACTTCTGAAAAAACCGTTTTAGACCTCAGAAAAGAAAGAGACGGAGAAGTGGTTTCCAATTGGACAGGGGGCTACCAGAAAGGGAAAACTTTTGCAAGTTACCTCCATGTTCATTTTTATCAAAAGGAACAACTCCTTATGAATTGGATCGATTATATCTTGGAGTCTAAGAAATGATAGTTATAGCAATTTTTATCGCTCTTCTTCTGGATTGGGTAATCGGAGATCCTTATTCTTGGCCCCACCCGGTCAAGCTGATTGGAAATTTTATATATGCTTGCTTAAAATTAGACAACCTAAAAACAAAGTCCCCTTTTCTGTTTGGAATACTTTTGTGGCTCTCTACTGTTAGCTTAACAGTTTCCATCACTTATGGAATGTTGTGGGTCGCTAGTCAGCTGCACCCTATTCTGTATTGGGTGGTTTGGATTTATCTAGCTTACACTTGTTTGGCGACTCGTTCTCTTGCCTTTGAAGCCCTTAAGGTCTACAAAGCTGTTCGGTCTGGCTCCATTGAAAAGGCTAGATATCAGGTTGGTATGATAGTTGGGAGAGAAACGGATCATCTTTCCATTCCAGAAATTTGTAATGCGACCATTGAAACGGTAGCAGAAAATGCTAGTGATGGCGTAATTGGTCCCTTATTATGTTTATTTCTTGGCGGTCCAGTCTTAGCAATGGGTTACAAGGCTATTAATACGCTAGATTCAATGGTAGGCTATAAAACAGCCAAATATCGCAAGATTGGATTTGTTTCAGCTAAAATGGATGATTTGGTCAATCTCATCCCTGCTCGTTTCACCTGGTTCTTTATGTTGGTAAGTGCTAGAATTTTGCAATTGGATTTCAGAAATGCCATAAAAATTGGCTGGAGAGATCGTTACCAACATGCGAGTCCAAATAGTGCTTTCCCTGAATCTGTTGTTGCAGGTGCCTTAGGGATTCAATTAGGGGGAGCTCATGTCTATCATGGCGAGTTGATTTCCAAACCAACCATTGGAGACCCAATTAGAAATGTAGAAGCAGATGATATTTTAACCTCCATTTCTATGCTTTATATGACGACGACGGTCTCAACTTTTGTTTTGTCAATGATTTATTTTATTCTTGTCATCTATTAGAAAAGGAGTATGTATGTCCTATATTAAAAATCCTTCCTCAATTGAAGAAAAAAGTTTTCAAATCATTCAATCAGTAATCGATCAGGATCATCCTGGCTATGAATTCCATGAAGACATGGAAGAGGCTATTATTAAACGTGCCATTCATACAACGGGTGATTTTGACTATCTCTATACCATGAAATTTATCAATCATGTCAATGAACGAATCGTTGACGTGATTCAGAATAAAGGGACCATTATTGTTGATTCCAGCATTTCTTTAAATGGGATCAATAAACGCGTGTTGGACCAAATGGGCGTTTCCTACCGTTGCCTCATTAATGATGAAGATGTCATCCAACTTGCCAAAGAAAAAAACATTACTCGAGCAATGGCTGCTATTGAAAAAGCAACAGAGATCGAAGGACCTAAGGTATTTGCTTTTGGTGGAGCACCGACTGCTCTGTTCCATCTCCTCGATTTGATCAAAGAGAAAAAAGTTGAGGTAGATGCGATCATCGGTGTGCCTGTTGGATTTATCAATGTCTTAGAGTCTAAGGAAGCTTTATTAGAGACCGACTTGCCTGTCATGGTCAATGAGGGACGTAAAGGGGGAAGCACCCTTGTCGTGGCCATTATTAATGCGATTATCTATCAAATGCAAACGATCGTCACAGAAGATTATGTTCGTTATTCAACTGCTTTAAATGATAAAAAAGGATAAGGTTTTTATGAGTTATATAAAAGTATCAAATCAGATTGAAGAAGCCAGCTTTAAAAAGATTCAAGAAATCATTGATCAGGAACATCCAGATATTGTTTTTGACAATCCATTTCATGAAGCGGTTTGGAAACGAGTTGTTTTTGCGAGTGCGGATTTCGATTACCTCTACAATATCAAATTTTCAAATGATGCCATCGATCATATTTTGGATGTGATCAAAAATAAGG
>CAUTRO010000188.1:0-3073 GCA_963540685.1 uncultured Streptococcus sp. | reverse complement strand
TTTTTGGCGACGGCCGAAACGGATTGGGCTTTCCCGTCCATAATGGAAACCTTACTGTTTCCGTAGGGATCGCCTTCCTTTACAACAATTGAAGAGTAGAAGGTTCGTACCACATAGTTCATCAGAGAAGAAGTGGTCACAAAGCGCGCATAAGGATCACCGTCAACAGCTTCAACTCCTAGGACAACCGTTATCATGTGGATTCCATTTTGCGTGGTGGAAGCGGCAAAGGTAATCCCACCCTTGGTAGAGTTGCTAACGCGAAGGCCATCGACTCCAGAACGGTAATTCGGCATCCCCTCCAGCATCAGGTTGGGGTTTTCAATCTGTGTTTGTGAGAACAGAGCAGTTGGTTTAGATGTATATTGCGTCACTTCAGGAAAATCTTGTAGCAAGTGCTTAGCAATGACAGCAATATCATAAGCACTCAATTGATTTTCATCTTCTTTTCCCTCAGGATCACCACTGATTGTTTGTGTATTTAAGCCTGTCGCGTTGATCAAGTGAGGAGATTGGATGCCCCAAGTAGACAATTTTTGTTTCATCTTTTCAACGAAGCCTTTTTCGGAGCCAGCGACCTTCTCAGCTAAAGCCAAGGCGGCAGTGCTAGAGTTTCCAACTAGCAAAGCCGTCAGTAGTTGATCAACAGTATATTGATTCGAATCCATGGGAATCGTACCGGCGCCTTCGATATCATTTAAGGCCAAGGCATCTTCAGATAGTTTGACGGATTCTTTTAACGAAAGCTTCTTATCATGAAGCGCTTCAAAGATCAGATAAGTAGTCAGAAGAGTAGATAAACCACCCACATCGCGCTTTTTCTCTGAGTCTTTTTCGTACAAAATTTTACCAGTATCTGCTTCGACAGCGATGGCGCTTTTAGCAGGAAGATCCAGCTCGTCCGCAAGAATCATTTGAGTTGGGAAACTACATAAAAGCAGGATGCAGGTTAAAAAAGAAAGAAAGAATTTTTTCACAGTGATTTCCTCATTACTTAGTCTTCTCTATTGTATCATAGAAAATCAGAATGGAAAATTGAAAAATCATCCTTCCAGTCGAGAAGCCACTCCTATCAAGATTTACAGGCAACGAATGGGCGAATATTCAGAAAATTTAGTTTACTTTTTTTTCTATTTGTGATATAATCTTAAACAAATCTAAAAAAACTAATGGAGAATT
The DNA here is from genome assembly GCA_963540685.1 of uncultured Streptococcus sp. Classification (GTDB taxonomy): domain Bacteria; phylum Bacillota; class Bacilli; order Lactobacillales; family Streptococcaceae; genus Streptococcus. Next base: position 1,894 of record CAUTRO010000188.1, on the reverse strand, counting down.
CCTATGAAAAAAGGTAAAGTATTCGCAGTTGCCGGAGTAACTCTCCTAGCAGCCGGATTGTTAGCTGCATGTTCTGGATCTAACACCAGCAAAGCAAGCTCAGGCGAAGATAAGAACTATGGTTATGTCTACACGTCAGATCCAACAACTTTGGACTATACCATCTCTTCTAAAGCTGCTACACATGACATCACTACAAATGTGGTAGACGGTTTGTTAGAAAACGATAAATACGGTAACCTTGTGCCTTCACTTGCGGAAGACTGGTCTGTTTCAAAAGACGGTTTGACCTATACTTACAAGATTCGTAAAGGGGTCAACTGGTACGATGCGGATGGTGAAGAATACGGCGAAGTAACTGCTCAAGACTTCGTGACTGGTTTGAAACACGCGGCTGATAAGAAATCAGAATCTCTGCCACTTGTTCAAGGCTCTGTCAAAGGATTGGATGATTATGTTCAAGGGAAAATCACAGACTTTAGCCAAGTAGGTGTTAAAGCAGTGGATGATTACACACTTGAGTACACATTGAACAAACCGGAAACTTTCTGGAACTCTAAGACAACTAACGGAATCTTGTTCCCAATTAGCACAGAATTCTTGAAGAGCAAGGGTGAAGATTTTGGCCAACCAAACGATGTCAAATCAATCCTTTCAAATGGACCATTCCTTTTGAAATCCATTACTTCAAAATCATCTGTTGTATTTGAAAAAAATGACAACTACTGGGATAAGAAAAACGTTCACCTTAAAGAAGTGAAATTTACTTATTACGATGGATCAGACCAAGATTCATTGGCACGTGGCTTCTCTGATGGTGCGTATACAAAAGCTCGTCTTTTCCCTGCAAGCTCTAACTTTGCAACAGTAGAGAAAAAATATAAAGACAATATCTTTACCACACCAGCAGGATCAGGTGTGGCAGTGCTCGGATTTAATTTGGATCGCCAATCTTATAACCACACAGCTAAGAAATCAGATGCTGAAAAAACTGCGACTAAGAAAGCAATTTTGAACAAAGATTTCCGTCAAGCCATTACTTTTGCCTTGAACCGTGAAAGCTACTCAGCACAATTAAATAGCAAACAGTTTGCAAAACCAGCTATCCGTAATACGTATGTTGCTCCAGCTTTTGTACAAGTAAACGGTAAAGACTTTGGGGATGTGGTTGCAGATAAGTTGACGACATATGGTGATCAATGGAAAGGTGTCAACCTTGCTGATGGCCAAGATGGTCTTTACAACAAGGATAAAGCCAAAGCACAACTTGAAAAAGCGAAAGCAGAGCTTCAAAAAGATGGCGTTCAATTCCCAATTCATATTGACGTACCAGTAGCTCAAAACTCTACAGGTTTTGTGGCTCGTATGCAATCTTTAAAACAAACAGTCGAAGAAACTCTTGGGAAAGACAATGTCGTTCTAGATCTTCAAATGATGGACTCAGATGAAGTGTTGAATATCACTTTGAACGTACCATCAGCTGCAGATGCAGACTGGGATCTTCAAGGAATGGTAGGATGGAATCCAGACTATGATGATCCATCAACTTATCTTGATACTCTTCAACCAGCTTCTGAGGACCAAACAAAAGTTTACCTTGGTTTTGCAGGTGGTGTAGATAACCCTTCAGCAAAAGCAGTTGGTTTGGATGAATACGCTAAACTTCTTGATGACGCAAGTAATGAAACACAAGATGTTGTGAAACGTTACGAAAAATACGCAGCAGCTCAAGCTTGGTTGACCGATAGTGCAATTGTTGTTCCAACGATGTCAAGTACAGGTGCTGCAACAGTCGTTTCTAAGGTAGTTCCATTCTCTGAACCATCATCACAAACAGGTAACAAAGGTTCAACATACTTGAAATACGTTGAAGTTCAAGATGAGCCAGTAACTA
>CAUTRO010000187.1:0-3076 GCA_963540685.1 uncultured Streptococcus sp. | reverse complement strand
CTCCCATGACACGACTAGCTTGGTTAAATGGAGAACCACTCCAAAGGTCAGCCAAAACCAAGATTTCATCTTCTGCATCAAATGTGGCAACAGCAGCATTGAATTTAGCATAGAGATCATCTGGGCCTTCACTTGGCATGAACGTAACCACTTGAACTTTCTCTTGATCCCCAAAGATCATCGAGCCGGATTGGTGGATTCCAGCTGCAAATTCACCGTGGCTAGCAATAATGATACCAATACTCATTATTGACATTCCTCCTTATAAAATTTGTTTGACTTTCAGTTTAAGAAAACTTTAAGCTTCTTTATTATAATCCGTTTTCATATTTAAGTCAATTTTTCTGTCATCATAAACAGGTAAAAAAGCATCTTTGTTATATTAATTTGTCACTTGCGCATACGGCTTGCTACAAGAGTTTTTCTGACTCTCCTACTTGGTAAGTCTATAAAAAGTAGCGTCATGATGGCTAATCTTTATAGGGGGGAGTGGACACTAACATTGTGAAAATCACTGTTAAAACTAAAAAAGCAAAATAAAAATAGAATGACTTAGCGATGCTCTGCTTGGAAACAAGAAAAAAGACCAGCCCAGTTGGGCTAGTCCTGTAGGTTCAGTTATTTAGTTTGTGAAGTCAAGTACCATACGTCCTTGAATGGTTCCAGCTTCCATTTCGTCAAAGACTTTGACAGCATCTTCTACTGGACGTTTTTGAACGACTGGCACTACCAAGCCTTCTGCACCAAACTGGAAGGCTTCCTCCAAATCTTTACGAGTTCCTACTAGAGAACCGATGACTTGGATACCATCTAATACGGTTTTCACAATGCTGAGATCCATCATTTCTGAAGGAAGTCCGACAGCAATAACGCGACCACCAGCACGAACAGAATCAACAGCTTGGTTGAAGGCTACTTTAGAAACAGCGGTTACGACAGCAGAGTGAGCCCCACCATTTGTTTTTTCTTTGATCAAACCTGGAACATCTTCAACTTCACGACCGTTGATAACAAAGTCTGCGCCAACTTCCTTCGCCAATTCCAGTTTATCATTGTTGATATCGACAGCGATGACATGAGCGTTAAAGACTTTCTTAGCGTATTGAACAGCCAAGTTTCCTAGTCCACCAGCTCCGTAGATGACAATCCATTGTCCAGGTTCAGCTTTGGCCTCTTTGATGGCTTTGTAGGTTGTAACCCCGGCACAGGTAATAGAAGAAGCTTGCGCTGGATCTAATCCTTCTGGTACTTTTACTGCGTAATCTGCAGTAACGATACATTGTTCAGCCATTCCTCCATCAACAGAGTAACCAGCATTTTTTACAGTGCGACAAAGAGTTTCACGACCGGTTGTACAGTATTCACAAGTTCCACATCCTTCGAAGAACCAAGCAACGCTGACACGGTCCCCAACTTTAAGGCTCTTAACATCAGGAGCAAGTTCTTTAACAATTCCGATTCCTTCATGTCCAAGAACACGGCCTGGGACTTTGCCGAAGTCTCCGTGAGCAACGTGCAAGTCAGTATGGCAGACACCACAGTACTCGATTTGAACAAGTGCTTCCCCTGTTTCAAGTGGACGCATGTCTTTGTTTGCAACGATTTCAACGCCAGTACCTTCTGGATTTACAACAACAGCTTTCATTTTGTTCCTCCTTAAATGAACGAGAAGCGATCTAGAATTTTGAAAGCGCTTCTCTAATAACTATGTTAATGATATCACAATCATATCTATTGAACAATAAAAAAATGGGAAAAAAAGGAGGATATTGATTAACCGATTAAGGATTTAGGCTGCAAAAAAGACATGAGATGCTCTACTCATGTCCATTCGCATTATAAGAATAATTGAATCAATTGGCGTGCGACACCATCCTCATTATTGGTGAAATCTGTGACGGAATCCGCATAAGGAATCAAGACAGAGCTCGCGTTTTTCATAGCATAACCATGACCAGCAAGAGCGAGCATCTCAGTATCATTGTGCTCATCTCCAAAAGCAATCAAATCTTTCTGATCCATATTGAGTTTATCTAAAAGGTAGGTCAAAGCTGATGCTTTGTTCACATTTTTGGGATTGCATTCCAGAATATTTAAGGGACCACCCCAGGTATTGATAGAAAGATTGTAGTCATAATGCTGATTCATTTCATCTGCTAGAGCATATTTGTCCTCTGCTTTTGTTTGAAGAAGGATGCAGTTTGGGTCAGTCGTTACTCGTTCTGGATTGAATTGGTTTTCTGGTTGGAAGGCATCAATTCCGAATAATTTAGGATCTGCGACCTGCTCATTAGGATCAGTAATAAAGAATTTATTACGGTATTCACCAGCGATAAAGTCTGCTTGAATAGTATCACGATTGGCAACCATATCTAGGAGGTATTTTTTATCTAAGGTTAAACATTGTTCATCTGCCCATTTTTTCTCAGGTAGATGGGTTAGGGAGCCATTGAAATTGATCATAGGAGTATCAAGCTCTAGTTGTTTGTAATAAGTATGGGCCATGCGGTAAGGACGACCGGTCGTAATAATAACTTTGTGGCCAAGGGCGCTAATTTTTTTAATGGTATCAATTGTAAAGTCGCTCAATTTGCTTTCGGAATTCAAGAGGGTTCCGTCTAGATCTAGAGCGATCATTTTTTTGTGCATATTTTGGTTCCTTTCGAGGAGAATGAGACCATTATATCAGAAAAATCGGAAAAGCGCTCAAAAATCGTGAAGAGAAGTAGGATTTCTTGAAAGACGAAAGATCTTTTGGTAAAATAGAAATAACGTTCGCAAATTGATTGTGAGCGAGAATGATAAAAAAGGAGTTTATTCTGAAATGGATAAGTTTTTTAAACTTTCAGAACATGGAACCACTGTTCGGACAGAGGTTCTTGCTGGTTTGACGACCTTTTTTGCGATGAGTTACATCCTCTTCGTAAACCCTCAGATGTTGTCACAAACCGGAATGCCAGCACAAGGGGTCTTCCTTGCAACGATTATTGGGTCTGTTGTCGGAACCTTGATGATGGCTTTTTATGCCAATTTACCTTATGCACAAGCACCAGGAATGGGCTTGAATGCCTTCTTT
>CAUTRO010000186.1:0-3081 GCA_963540685.1 uncultured Streptococcus sp. | reverse complement strand
TGGTTTCTGTCACTGCTATGCAGAGTGTCGGGACCATTCTCATCGTCGCCATGCTTATTACACCCGCTGCGACGGCCTATCTCTATGCCAACAGCCTCTGGTCCATGATGCTCCTTTCATCCGGATTAGGTGCTCTTGCATCCATTCTTGGACTCTTTATTGGCTATAGCTTAAACATCGCCGTTGGGTCTTGTATTGTCCTCACTTCTGCCGTCTTCTTTCTCATCAGCTTCTTTATCGCTCCTAAGCAAAGAAAGAACAAGCACGCTCTTTCATCTCATTAAAGGGGAAACACATGAAAAAAACCGCTTCTGTCCTCGCCCTCTTTGTGGCGCTCTTATTTGGTCTGTTGGCCTGTAGCAAAAGCTCTTCTTCTGGAGCTTCTGGTAAATTGAAAGTGGTCACCACCAACTCCATCCTTGCAGATATAACTAAAAACATTGCTGAGGATAAGATCGATCTGCACAGTATCGTTCCTGTCGGCAAAGATCCTCACGAATACGAACCGCTACCAGAAGATGTCAAAAAGACTTCGCAAGCAGACCTGATCTTCTACAACGGGATCAACCTCGAAACCGGTGGCAATGCTTGGTTTACGAAATTGGTCAAAAATGCCAATAAAGTAGAAAATAAGGACTATTTCGCTGCTAGCGACGGAGTCGACGTCATCTACCTGGAAGGCCAAAACCAAGCTGGGAAAGAAGACCCTCACGCTTGGCTCAATCTCGAAAACGGGATCCTCTACGCTAAAAACATTGCCAAACAATTGATCGCCAAAGATCCGAAAAATAAGGACTTCTACGAAAAAAATCTAGCAGCCTATACTGAAAAACTCAGCAAGCTCGACCAAGAAGCCAAACAAAAATTCAACAATATCCCAGAAGAGAAGAAGATGATTGTCACCAGCGAAGGCTGCTTCAAGTACTTCTCCAAAGCTTACGGCGTCCCATCTGCCTATATCTGGGAAATCAATACGGAAGAAGAAGGGACACCTGACCAAATCAAAACGCTGGTAGAAAAGCTCCGGCAAACCAAGGTACCGGCCCTCTTTGTCGAATCCAGTGTCGATGAACGTCCTATGAAAACTGTGGCTAAAGATACCGACATCCCGATCTATGCAAAGATCTTCACCGATTCTATTGCCAAAGAAGGAGAAAAGGGCGATAGCTACTACAGCATGATGAAATGGAATTTAGAGAAAATTGCAGAAGGTTTGAACAAATAAGGTTTCAAACTCATTAGATTCGCAAACAAATCAGTGGCTCTTCCCCCTTCATTGATGTACAATGAAAAGAAAAAAGGAGTCTTTTCTATGACAACATTTTTAGGAAACCCTGTTACCTTTACCGGCTCTCAACTTCAAGTTGGCGATACTGCTCACGACTTTTCACTGACCACCCCTAACTTGGAGAAAAAATCTTTGGCTGATTTTGCTGGAAAGAAAAAAATCCTCAGCGTGATCCCATCTATTGACACAGGGATCTGTTCCACTCAAACACGCCACTTCAACCAGGCCCTCTCTGACATGGAAGATACTGTGGTCTTAACGGTCTCTGTCGATCTTCCTTTCGCTCAAGGCAAATGGTGTGCTGCAGAAGGGATTGAAAATGCCATTATGCTCTCAGACTACTTTGACCATTCCTTCGGAAAAGCCTACGGACTCTTGATCAATGAATGGCACTTGCTCGCACGCGCTGTTTTGGTCTTAGATGCGGATAACAAGGTCACTTACGTTGAATACCTAGACAACATCAACAGTGAACCAAATTATGACGCTGCAATTGAAGCTGTCAAAGCACTTGGATAATAAAAAGGGAGTGGGAAAGAACTCCGACTAATTAAAAAGAGTTCGTTTTCCCACCCCCGCACAGTTGATTAGGTCATCTTTGAAGCTTAAAAAGCGAACAAAGATGCCAATCAACCACTGCGTCTTGCAGTTATTCCAATCAAACAACAAAGGCTGGACAGTTTTTACCCAGCCTCTTCTTTATCTACAAAATCTTTTCCAAGACTTTCCTTAGGTGAGTTTCTAAGAGGACTTTGTCAATCTGAAAGTAACCTTCTATAAAAACCGATGGAGCCCATTCTGGAAGAGGACTCGCCAGCGTAAGCGAGGAATGCCTTGGAGAAAGCTTCGCACGCGCTTGGCCACCTGTTGCTTGTAGCTCTTACCTCCTTGTGCAAAGGTTCCCTTTCGGCTCCAATACCCCTGCTCTCCGCGATCATTCTTCGGAGCTAGATAGCGAACACCTTGCTGATAGAGAACCTTCTTGCGAAAAGATGGATCCCACGGTTTAACAGGATCGATATCCAAGTCCTTATGGGTGCGACCTTTGGCTAAACCATAGTTGAAACTGGCCCCATTGACGATGCCATTTTCAGAAATCTGATAGGGGTCCACTTCGTTGAGAAACTGGCCATTCTGATCCAGAATATACTCAGTATGAAAGTTGAGCAAGACCTTAAAATTTAACTGGGCCTGAGCACGAGAAGGGAAGGCAAGTTGACCGTCTTGATCCACATAGACCTTATTGTGGAGACGAGCCGCTGCATAGGCATCGATTTTGATCCCTTTTGTCTCCTGCAAGTAAGCTTGTAGCGCCTCTTCATCAGTCTGTCCCGCCCCAACATAATGCTCCCGAACCCACTGGGCCTGGTAGGTAGAAAGCAGGTAACGAAACTGGTGAACCTGGCGTTTTAAGAGCTGATCTCCCTCTTTACTAGCTAGTAGGTCCCTTGCAAAAGCTACTTGCACCACTCGTGAAAAGGACCGCCAAAAAGGCGAATGAGGTGGGCAAGCTGGCCAGAACCGCTTCAGTAAGAAGGCGGTCTCCTCACAGGTGCCCGATAAATCCCTTGGCATAAGACAGAGGTGCATAACCCCTTTTAAGAGAGCTTGGGCACGGCCTTCCGTCAACCCTTGCAGTTCTTCCTGCCACATCTCTTGGAAAAGAGGGCTGGCAAAGACGAAGACAGACCGGTAGCAAGCTTGCCTTCTTGCTTCATCCTGGCAAGACTGCAATCGGTTTTCTAAGTAGCTGAGACCTCTGGTCGTCCAGCCCAGTTTTTCCAATTCCTGTC
>CAUTRO010000185.1:0-3169 GCA_963540685.1 uncultured Streptococcus sp. | reverse complement strand
GATACGACCAAAAACAAGCTGAAATCTTCAATTGGTACCGGTCAATGGGTTGTTAAGGAAAAGAAATCTAACGAATACATTACCTTCGCACGTAACGAAAACTACTGGGGTGAAAAACCAAAACTAAAAGAAGTTACCATTAAGATTATTCCTGATGCTCAAACACGTGCACTAGAATTTGAATCTGGTAAAGTAGATTTGCTGTATGGAAATGGTGTGATTGGCTTAGATACCTTTGCTCAATACAAGAAAGATAAGAAATATACAACAGATGTTTCTCAACCAATGTCTACTCGCTTGTTGCTCTTGAATGCCAAACAAGATGTCTTCCAAGATAAGAATGTTCGTAAGGCGATTAACCATGCGATTAACAAAAATGAAATTGCAGAGAAATTGTTCATGGGGGCAGAAACTCCTGCCGACACCATCTTCTCTAAATCAACTCCTCACTCAGATGCTGGCTTAACACCATATAAATTTGATATTAAAGAAGCAGAGAAAATGTTAGATACTGCTGGTTGGAAGAAGGGGTCTGATGGCATCCGTGAAAAAGATGGCAAGAAGATGGAATTGAATTTCCCTTACATTTCTACAAAAGCAACGGATAAAGACCTAGCTGAATATTTCCAAGGCGAATTGAAGAAAATTGGTGTCGAAGTCAAATTGACTGCTATGGAAGAAGACGATTATTGGGCAAATGCGAATACAGGAAACTTTGATATGATGCTCACCTTCTCTTGGGGAGCACCATGGGATCCTCATGCATGGATGACAGCTTTGACAGCTGAGTCTGCCCATGGTCACCCAGAAAATGTTTCCCTTGAAGCTCTTCCAATCAAGAAAGAATTGGATGAAATCATCAAACAAACCCTAACAGAAGCTGATGAAGAAAAAGTAGATGCTGGCTATAAGAAAGCTTTGACCTTGCTCCATGAAGAAGCTGTGTATATCCCATTGACTTATCAATCAGTTGTCTCTGTTTATCGTACAGGTGAGTTGAAAAATGTTCGGTTTGCTCCAGAAGAAAATGCCCTTCCAGTTCGCTACATTGAAAAAGTGAACAAATAAGGACAAGATCTGGAATGAAGAAAACAATGTAACCTTGTTCAAAGTGATTATCCATTCATTTTGTTAGGGGGCCTCCGGTTTAAAGGATCTTCTGTGGATCTTTTAAACCGGCTCACATTGTTTTTAGGATCTAAGTTTATATGATATGAAAGCTATTTTTAAAAAAATTATTAGTTTTATAAGTGGTTTACTTGTTATCTCCATTATCACCTTTATCCTGACCAAATTTACGTCGCAGGATCCAGCAGAAAATTATCTTCGAATCCGGCATTTGCCGATCACCCCTGCAGCTCTTGAAAATGCTAGAACTTATTTGGGCTTGGATAAATCCTGGATTGAACAGTATTTCTCTTGGTTTGTTAAGGTCCTTCACTTGGATTTTGGGACCTCTTATCTACTGAAAGAATCAGTTGTCAGTTTGATCGCTAGTCGCTTCCTGTCTACTTTTTATTTAGGAGTGACATCCTTTATTCTGATTATTGTCGTTTCTATTCCCATTGGGGTTATCAGTGGCTTGAAGACCAATTCCTTCTTTGACAAATGTATTCGGTTCCTTGCTTTTAGCTCAGTATCCATGCCTGCTTTTTGGTTGGGTTACATGTTGATTTTTATTTTTTCTGTGAAATTAGGCTTATTGCCTGTATCGGGTAAAAATGAACCTTTAAGCATCGTCTTACCAAGCATCACTTTAAGCTTTTCACTGATTGGCCAATATATTGCCTTGGTGCGAAAAGCCGTATCGACCCAGCTTGAAAGTCCTCATGTTGAGAATGCGCGCATGAGAGGGGTTAAACTACGCTATCTTTTACCAAATCATATTCTTCGAAATGCTTTGCCCTCCATTGCGACTGGCTTAAGTCTAACCTTTGTTTATTTAATGACCGGTTCCTTGATTGTTGAAGAAGTCTTCGCTTGGAATGGATTAGGTAGTTTGTTTGTAGAGGCGATTCGATCGATCGATACTCCCTTAATTCAGGGATGTATGATGTTATTTGGCTTGCTATTCTTATTGAACAACGGTATGACGCAAGCCGTCAACCACTGGATAGACCCACGAGTAAGGAAGAGAGGAAATCGATCATGAAAAAAAGTGTGATGTTTTCTATTTTCATATTAGGTCTCTTGGTTTTCCTTGCTTTGTTCGCCTCCTTTATAGCGCCTTATGATCCCCAGTATGTGGATGTTTCCAATAAACTCCTAAGTCCGAGTCCTCAACATCTTTTAGGAACAGATCAACTGGGAAGGGATGTGTTCTCTAGACTCTTATACGGGGCACGCTATTCCTTATTCTTAGCTGTCGCGATCAGTATCTTGGAAGTAGTGACCGGCTTTATCGTAGGCTTGGTTGTAGGATGGTATCAGGGAAAAATGGAAGGAGCCTTTCTTTGGTTTACCAATGTCTTGATGGCCTTTCCGAGTTTTCTTCTCTCCCTAGCTACTGTTGGAATCCTAGGACAAGGGATGAGCAATATGATCATTGCCATTGTCATAATCGAATGGATCTACTACGCAAGGATTGTGACAAATCTGGTTATTTCTACCAAACAAGAGCCCTATGTGATTAGTGCTCAGATCATGGGAATGGGGTCATTTCATATCCTCAAAAAGCATATTTTGCCTTTTATCTACAAGCCAGTACTGGTGATCCTTCTCATGAACATCGGGAATATCATTTTGATGATTTCTGGTTTTTCTTTCTTAGGAATTGGTGTCCAACCAAATGTTTCGGAGTGGGGCTTAATGCTACATGATGCGCGTGCATATTTCCGAGTGGCACCTTGGATGATGATCGCACCCGGCTTAGCTATCTTTTTAACCGTTATTTCCTTTAATCTATTTGGCGAATATATCGAAGAGAAAGGAGAGAAGAATGGAATCATTCATCATTAAAGATCTTTCTCTTGTAGATCAGGAGGAGTCTCGTTTGGATCGGGTTTCCTTCACCCACCCCTTAGGAGAATCCCTTCTAGTGGTGGGAGAAAGTGGATCTGGGAAAACGCTCTTAACCAAGGCTTTAATAGGGATTATTCCTCGGAACATGAAGCAGACCGGATCGATTCATTATGGAGATCTTCATCTCGATTCTTTTTCAGATAAAGAC
>CAUTRO010000184.1:0-3199 GCA_963540685.1 uncultured Streptococcus sp. | reverse complement strand
CCCCGTAAATCCTTGGGCAATGTATCCCCTGCGCTGTACATGCCCAGGACTTTCCCGGTCAGAAATCCCCACCCACCCCTTTGAACTTCTCAACGAACTCTGAGACTTTCTGGAGGACGCTCTGCTTCTTCTTCAGATAGCTGGGATTGAGTGGGCTCATTTTTGGCAAGATGGCATTGAGTTCAGTACCGTTCTGGCTGGCAAACTCTCGCCTTAGCGACGTTAGAATGTATCTCCTTGCCTCGTCAGCATTCAACGCTTCATCATTGATCAGCTCCTCTGCTTCTCGTTTTTGTTCATCTTGAGCGAAACGGAAGAATGCCTCGATGACACTGGTCTTGTCGCCCAAGCTTTCCAGGTCGGTCTGATTGATGAAATCCACGACCAGACTCTCTTTGGCACGACTGTCCACGCTGGCACGAATCACCCGCCTGATGTCCTCTACCAGAGCAACCTTGTCTTTGGTTTTCTTGTTCTTCTCGAAGATCAGCTCCAGGATGTAATCCAGATTTATCTCCTGTGACTTGAGCAGATCAACTTCAAAGACCACATCACTCCAGTCGATACTAGATTTATCAACCGCTGCCCCCGCTTTCTGCCTTCGCAACCAATCACGGATGTCGTTGTAGGTGGAGCGGTAGTCTTGGACCTTCCGATCACTAAGAACCTGAATGCCCTGCAGGGCTACCATGTCGTCATCAGTCAGGTGATGCTTGGCTTTGAACTCCTCCACAGCCTGAGGGTCGTTCTTGTCAATCTTCTGCAAGGCCTTCAAACTGGCGAATTCGTCGTAGTTCTGCAGAATGTTCTCGACACGCAGATACTCGCCAAACAGCTTGACGAACGCTTTCTTATCAGACTCCTTGTCTATTTCCTCAGGATCAGGAAAACGTCGTAGCAAGTCACTGACCACATCCTTGTAGCCTCTCCGTGCCTCACCTGTCAGAACATCCGTGAAGCCCTCCATGTACTCGGCGTAGCTCTTCTCCAGCACCACATTCCGGGTGTTTTTGTCGCCGAACAGGGTAATGGCGTCGATGGTTGCCTGTTCCAGATCACGGAAAGTAATGATGTTACCAAAGGTCTTGGTCGCGTCAAAAATGCGGTTGGTACGAGAAAATGCTTGAATCAGTCCATGAAACCGCAGATTCTTGTCAACGTACAAGGTATTCAATCTGGGCGCATCAAAGCCAGTAAGAAACATGCCAACCACGATCAGCAAGTCAATCTCCTGATCTTTCACGCGCTTGGCCAAGTCACGATAGTAATTCTGAAAGCCCTTACTATCGACACTAAACTTTGACTTGAAGAGCGCGTTGTAGTCAGCAACTGCTCCCTCGAGAAACTCTTTCGCAGTCCTATCCATAGCGGAGACCTCGAAGCTCTCGTCCGAGATTTCTCCCACAGCGTCCTGTTCTTCGTTAGCAGCGAAAGAGAAGATGGTGGCGACCTTCAAAGGCGTTTCACTATCCTTCTGCGCGGCTTTGAAGGCATCGTAGTACAGCTTGGCTGCGTCCACGCTGCTCACCGCAAACATGGCGTTGAACCCCTTGGAACGGGGAAGCAACCGGTGTGTCTTTTGCCGGAAGCTGCGCAGAATGTACTGGGTGACTTCATGTATTCGGTCAGGGTGCAACAAAGCCTGCCGGTTCTCCGCCGCGCTAATCTTTTTGTCGTCCGTCTCCGTTTCAAGGGCCTTGAACTTCGGACGCACGTCGTTGTAGTCCACCTTGAACTTAAGCACCTTCTCATCACGGATTGCATCCGTAATAACATAAGAGTGCAGCTCCCTACCAAATACGCCAGCGGTAGTTTCCGCACCCACCGCGTTCTGCGGAAAGATGGGAGTACCCGTAAACCCAAACTGATAGAACGTCTTGAACTTTCTCTTGAGGTTCTTCTGTGCCTCGCCAAACTGGCTGCGATGACACTCGTCGAAGATGAAGACAACCTGCTTTTCGTAGATCGGCAGATTGCTCTCGCTCTTCATCAGATTGTTGAGCTTCTGGATGGTGGTGACAATGATCTTGTCATCATCCTTCTCCAGATTGCGTTTCAGTCCGGCCGTACTGTCAGACCCGTTCACACTGTCCGGTGAAAAGCGCTGATACTCCTTCATGGTCTGGTAGTCCAGATCCTTGCGGTCCACCACAAAGAACACCTTATCAATGAAGTCCAGCTCCGTTGCCAAGCGTGCGGCCTTGAAGCTAGTCAACGTCTTGCCTGATCCGGTCGTGTGCCAGACATAGCCGCCCCCCTCATTACTACTCCAGCTCTTGGCTTGCCAGGCACTCTTGATCTTCCACAGGATTCGTTCGGTCGCCGCAATCTGATAGGGACGCATTATCAGCAGGTTATCGTCCGCATCCAATACGGAATAGGTCAACAACACGCTCAGCAGAATATTCTTCTGAAAGAACGTTGCAGTAAAGTCCTTCAGATCCTTGATTGGGCTATTGTTTGCCTGAGCCCAATTCATGGTGAAATCAAAGGTATTCTTGTTGCGCTTGGTGGTGTTAGCGAAATAGCGTGTATCAGTCCCGTTAGAGATGACGAAAATCTGCAGGTACTTGAACAGGGAGTGACTGCTGTTGAAGCTCTCTTTGCTATAGCGGTGTACCTGGTTGAAGGCCTCTCGTATGGCTACACCACGCTTCTTCAACTCTACCTGAACCATCGGTAGTCCATTGACAAGAATCGTCACGTCATAGCGATTGGCATGACTGCCCACCTGCTCGAACTGCCTGATGACCTGAACCTTGTTACGCGCAAGGTACTTCTTGTCCATCAGGTAAATGTTCTGAATGCGACCATCATCAAAGGTGAAGTCATGGACGTAATCGTCGTGGACTCTCCTTGCCTTTTCGACGACTCCATCGTTTTGAGCATCCAACCACGTTTCCACAAAGCGTCGCCATTCATCATCAGAGAATTGCACGTTATTCAGGGACTGTAGCTGCGCACGCAGATTGACCAGCAAGTCTCTCTGAGATTTTATTCCCGTCAACTGCTCATACCCCTGACTAACGAGATCCAGGATGAACTCGTTCTCCAGCTCATGCTCGCTTTGGTAGCTATCAGCGACCCTATGCGGCTTGATGTACCGATCAAGGACAATGAAATTGCTTGACTCGACAATGGGCTTTATCTGTTCAACCATTTTGATCGTCCTTCTGACGCCAGTATCCACATTTGTTCA
>CAUTRO010000183.1:0-3216 GCA_963540685.1 uncultured Streptococcus sp. | reverse complement strand
ATGAGCCCCACGTAGCGACCTAACAACTCTAACAAAGAACTAGTCCATGACATAATAGCTTTCATTGAAAGTCTCCTTTATACAGGTAATTACTTATATAGTTTAACATAGTCTTTAGAAAAATGTCATGAAAACAAGAAAAAATAGAGGTTGCTTACAAGAAATAGGCACTCCTTCTTTAACATTTAAATCAAGATTCGGTTTTCCAAAGAAAAGGTCCAGGGGAAGGTTCTTTCTAAATATCCTTTCTAAAAACAGTCCTAGTGTGACACCGATCAAGGAATAAACATTTGCAGGCGCTTTCTTTAAAAAAATTTGATCTTTAAACGAGTACTTGGTCTGATACACTTTTCGGTATCTATAAAAAGGGATTTTACTATTCAAACTGATAGTAAAACATGTTCCTTTTTTGATCAGCGAATATCTTCTTGTTAAATTAAAAGTTTAAAAGTGCGTTCAGCTTTTTGTATTCAGGTAACTTATAGTAGTTCAAAATACCAAAACTAGAATACCTAATAGCACTAGATAGATAATAGCTGTTAAAACCATTCCAATTTTATAGAAACCGACTAAGCCGGCATAGCGTTCGACAAAACCTATCTGGGGGTCGTCTGGATTATAAAAGACTGTCATGGGAGAGCCTATTGGAAAGATCATTCGTAAGTTCAGATTGCTGCCTACTCCACAAATATAGGTTCTATCGAAAACATCTGTCTGCTTTGACCTAGAAGAAGTCTCTCTAAAATAAGCATAGGTGAAGGTCTTTTGGTAGCTTTCGCCGCTGACTTGATACTCCACCACAGGCAGGGATACAAGGAATTGATTTTTGGAATCAAAAGCAACGACTTCTCCCATCACCTTTGCGGTTGATTCTGTTTTCACCTTCATTTCACGACGATAGAAAGTGTAAAAGATCAGCAGTATGATCAGGAAAACAAGGGTCATCATTCCCAAAATAAGCCAAAACAAAACCATTACATCCTCTCTAGAAAACCAATTTATTTTTTTCGAGTGATCTTTCTTAATAATAAAAATTGTCTGAATAATCGACAGTGGATAATAGCGATATAAAATCCAGCAAAAGTAATCAAGCCAATCCCATAGAAAGAATAATTTCCGGTATGAAAATAGTTTGTCACCACTGTAACAGTTATTGGAACCATCGATAATCCTAAAAGAATTTTTACACCAATATTTGTTTTTAGAACTCAATAAAGGGATCAAATTAACTTTTATTTATCTCTTTTCAACCAATTTTGCTGCTGTGCTTTTTCTGCAAGATCTTTTGCTTTATCGAGATCCAGTGATGGTGAATCTAATGGGGCATTGGACTCGATCCCTTCTTTCAATTCTTGTAAGGTTTGAACATCCTGAGGAGTTAAATTAGAGACTGTGCTTGATTCTTTATCTGTTGAACTTTCCGGCACAGACTCAATCTCTCGATAGGTTTTGATCACTTCAGTTCCTGCGTCTGTTGTCGGAAGGGGACGATAAATCATGAAGAAACTAATAATGACAATCAAAAGAGCCGTAGCAGATACGAGAAACCCTTTCTGAAGATCTTCCACAGGTATTTTGGTATTTTTAGTGGACAATTCCTTCCACTCTGGATGTTCTTTCTCAGCTTCTTTTTTTCCATTAAAAACAGGATAAATCAAGACATGGTTCATCAAGGTCAGTGCTCCCATGGTTGTCAGTAAAAATGGGATATGGCGGGATTTGCTTATGATCACTAAAATTGCTCCTGCACTAGCAATCAAGGCAATGATGATATTGACAGTGAACCAGATGCGAACCTGTTTTTTCATTTGCAAATAATTTTCTTTTGTCATGTAATCTCCTTTAAAATTTTACTATTTATCGTTGAGTTATGAAAGCAATTACTACTATCATACCGGATTTTACTTTGGGTTTCAAGTTAACCACCAACTAGTGAAAAGAGTATAAAAAAGAAGCGTTAGAAACGCTTCAGTTCTATTCGTTATTTTGCCAAGTTTCTTGGTTTTCCTTGAACCGGCGCAACATTTCCAAACCTTCAGAGGTGATGTAGCCCTGTTCTTCTGCCAAATGGATCAATTCTGTGTAGTTAGACAAGGTTTCAAGTTGAACGCCAGCTTCCGCAAATTTCTTATCTGCCTTCTCCAATTGATAAGTAAAGATAGCCACCACACCAAGGACATCTGCTCCTTCACGTTTCGCAGCTGCAACAGCATCCAAGACTGAACCACCTGTAGAAATCAAATCTTCAACCACCACCATCTTTTGACCTTGTGGTACACGGCCTTCGATTTGGTTTCCAGCACCATGGTCTTTTGGTTTGCTACGGATGTAGGCAAAAGGCAGATTCATCTTGTCGGCGATAATGGCACCGTGAGGAATCCCCGCAGTTGCTGTTCCTGCGATCACTTCTACCTCAGGAAAAGCTTCTTTGATTTTTTCTACAAAGCCATTTTCGATCAAGGTACGAGTTTCAGGATAAGCGAGGGTCACACGGTTATCTGTATAAATAGGGGACTTGATTCCAGAAGCCCAAGTAAAAGGCTCTTCCGGTTTCAAATAAACAGCTTCGATTTTCAAAAGATGGCTGGCAATATCTTTAGCTAATGACATGATAACTCCTTTTTACGATTTTAATCATATACGAATTAAATCAGAAATAGATTTAAACAAGAACATTACAGGTTAGTGAATGCGTTAGGGAAGGTCCTATAGGACTTTTCAGAATTCCGACACTTAGTTGAAAGAAACGATAATTTTCTTTCAACTAAGTTAGTGAATAGTTTAGGGAAGGCCCTATCGGGCTTCCCGTAGAAGGTCTTAGAAGCACAGCTTCTTAGACCTTCTTAACTATTCCACTGTCTCTTAATCTCATGGTATGCGTCCCATGGGTTTTCTGCTTGGATGATCGGACGTCCAACGACAATGTAGTCAGATCCGATTTTATGGGCTTCTTGTGGGGTCATGACCCGTTTTTGGTCACCGATTTCAGCTCCTGCTGGACGAATCCCTGGTGTCACACAAACAAAGTCTGATGAAGTAGCATCCTTGATCAAGGCGACTTCATGAGCTGAGCAGACAACGCCGTCTAAGCCAGCTTCTTGCGCCTTGCGAGCATAATTAACGACTGATTCTTGGACAGTGGTTTGGATATTTTGGCAATCCCGCATGTCTTCTTCACTAGTAGAAGTCAATTGGGTCACAGCTACTAATTTAGCC
>CAUTRO010000182.1:0-3248 GCA_963540685.1 uncultured Streptococcus sp. | reverse complement strand
CACGGACTGGATTTGGAGCACGTCTCAATGCCTTCTTTGCAAACTTCCGTTCAGTCGACGAAGAGTTTTTTGAAGAATTGGAAGAACTCTTGATCATGAGTGACGTTGGGGTTCAGGTTGCCTCTAACTTAACCGAAGAATTGCGCTATGAAGCTCGCTTAGAAAATGCTAAAAAACCAGATGCTCTCAAGCGTGTGATCATCGAAAAATTGGTAGACTTGTATGAAAAAGATGGCCAATTTAATGAAGCCATTCATTTTCAAGAGGGTCTCACAGTCATGCTCTTTGTTGGGGTCAATGGTGTCGGTAAAACAACCTCTATCGGAAAGCTAGCCCACAAATACAAACAAGAAGGCAAAAAAGTGATGCTGGTGGCAGCTGATACTTTCCGTGCAGGAGCAGTAGCTCAACTTGCAGAATGGGGACATCGAGTAGATGTTCCAGTTGTGACAGGTCCTGAAAAATCAGATCCTGCCAGCGTCGTCTTCGATGGGATGGAACGCGCGATCACTGAAAATATCGATGTTCTGATGATTGATACAGCTGGTCGTCTCCAAAACAAGGATCATCTCATGGCTGAGCTTGAAAAAATCGGACGAATTATCAAGCGTGTAGTACCAGAGGCACCACATGAAACCTTGCTAGCTCTCGATGCTTCGACCGGTCAAAATGCCTTGGTGCAGGCTAAAGAGTTTTCAAAAATTACCCCTGTGACAGGAATTGTCTTGACCAAGATCGATGGAACAGCTCGAGGTGGGGTTGTTCTTGCGATCCGTGAAGAGTTGGACATCCCAGTGAAATTGATTGGATTCGGAGAAAAGATAGATGATATCGGACCATTCCAGTCAGAAAACTTTATGAGAGGCCTCTTAGAAGGTTTGATTTAAGAGGAAAACAAAAAGACAAATTGTCATTCCAACAATTTGTCTTTTTGTTTCTTTGGGCTATCAAAAACCACCCGAAGGTGGCTTGGCTTAATTCTTAGGTTCTGGTTTCCAAACCCACTCTGCTCCGTATTCTGCAAGGAGATCATCTGAAGCGGTTGGTCCCATGGATCCTGACTTGTACTCATAGAGCGGTGCTCCATCTTCGGCCCATAATTTTTCGATGCGGTCAATTAATTGCCATGAAGCGCGGACTTCGTGCCAGTGGCTGTAATTGGTCGAGTCATTGTTCAACACGTCGAAAATTAATTTTTCATATGGTTCCGGTGAAGCCCCAGTTGCCGTTGCATCTGTTTCATAGTCAAAGGAAATCGGTGCGATACTGAATTTTTCTCCGACCTCTTTACCATTGATACTTAATGAGAAACCTTCATTCGGTTGAATATAAATGGTCAAGACATTTGGTTGCAAGCTATGTCCAAAGATGGAGTTGGTTTGCTTGAAGACCACATTGACCATGGTTCCTTTTTGCGTCAAGCGTTTCCCGGTACGGAAGAAGAAAGGAACTCCACGGAAGCGATCGCTATCGACAAAGAATGCCCCAGAAGCGTAGGTTTCTGTAGTAGATTCAGGATCAACATTGGGCTCGCTGCGATATGAGATATCTTTTTTCCCTTCGATGGTCCCTGAATGGTATTGACCACGGATAAAAAATTTCTTTAACTCATCATCTGTTGGGTTGTGCAATTGCTCAAAAACTTTAACCTTTTCAGCTCGAATCGCATCCTTGGTAAAGGTAGCTGGTTTATCCATGGCAAGCAAAGACAAAAGCTGAAGCGTATGGTTTTGCACCATGTCTCGGAGGGCTCCAGAGTGATCATAGTAGCCACCGCGTTCTTCAACACCCAAGCGTTCTGCAAAGGTAATTTGGATATTGTCAATAAAATCTCGATTCCATAGGTTATCAAAAATGAGATTCCCAAAACGGATGGCAAAGATATTTTGGATCATTTCTTTGCCAAGATAGTGGTCAATTCGGAAGATTTGGTCCTCATCAAAGGTTTCTTCCAATTCTTTGTTGAGCTGACTAGCCGTTTCTAGGTCTGTACCGAAAGGTTTTTCAACAATCAAGCGCTCAAAGCCTTGTCCATCCACAATCCCTTCTGATTTAAGGTGTTTAGCAATGGTTCCAAAAAATTGAGGAGCCATAGATAAGAAGAAGACCTTGTTGTGTTCTGTTTGGTATTTTTCATCCAAGCTATTTTGCAATTCGCGCAGGGCGATGTAATGTTCAGTATCATTGACATCATGGCTTTGGTAGTAGAAATGACTGGCGAATTCTTGAGCTTGTTGAGGGCTATCGGCCAGATCTGTGATGGATTCTACCACGACCGATTCAAAGTATTCCTTGCTCCAGGGTCTACGGGCTGTTCCGATAACCGCAAAGTGTTCAGATAGATTTCCTGATTTATAGAGTCTAAAAAGGGAAGGATAGAGCTTACGTTTGGCCAAATCCCCGCTAGCTCCGAAAATGGTGACAATAACTTTTGAAGACATCTAAGTACCTATTTCCTATTTTATTAACCATATTTTACCATAAAATCAGCAAGATTTCTTTGCTGGAATCGTTGTTCCAAATATTTTTCGATGGGACTTGGGTAGACAGCATAGAAAAAGCTAGAACGTAGGAGCGTTCTAGCTTTCATGGAGATAATACCTATCGAAGGAACTGAGTCTCTCCATTAAAATACGCGGTAGACATAAGGATTGTCAGGTTTTGTGACGGTTTGGCAATCCGTAATGTGGAGGACGGGCAAGCTTTGCTTGAGCTGTTTGTGGTATTCAATGGACAAGGTTCCTTTTGCATGGATCCAGGTATTGTTGTCAAAATGTTGAGGAGCACCGGTTGTTAAAAGACCGTAGACGCCCGAGTCTGCGATACAGTGGATGATCCCAAAGCGAAAGAGGAATTGACTGTCTTTGTTATTAGGGTCATTGTAAACAAAACCGGTCAACTCGATGGTCTTTCCCGCAAATTGGTCTGGATAATCATAAATGACTTCCATGACTTCCATATAATTTTCAGTGGTCACCTGGATCACCTTTTTATCCACATATTTCTTAGCTGCCTGCTTCATCTCTGACTCATAGGCGGACTTGGTGAAATAGCTACTGGTATCCGGTTTGAGATACTGAGTTGTTGTCCCTTCATCCTGTTGGATTTCTTTGGAAGAACCTGCTGCCACTGGGAAGTGATAGCCTTTGGCAGAGACAGTTTGAGAATCCAGCGTCACTGTAGGGAAAAATAGCCCGACAAACAAAGGAATACAGAGCAAGAAGACACTCGCTACTTTTGCCCAGAAG
>CAUTRO010000181.1:0-3261 GCA_963540685.1 uncultured Streptococcus sp. | reverse complement strand
AGTCAAAGATGGGAAAGTCGTTTTTTATGAGGATGAGAACTTAGTACTAGAAGATAATGATCAAAGATGAGGATAGTCAAATGAATGTTAGTTGAGACCACTACCAGTTTTTCATTTATTAAAGGTAATTTTAAAAGGCTTTGTTTTTTCAAAGTCTTTTTATTACTTATTTAAAAATTTCTTGTCATCTAATCAAACTTTTTAAATTTTAAGATGGTATTGAGGATTTTTCCTTTGTTTCTTGGTGAAGGTACGTTCTTGCTTGTTGGTCAGTGACTTGGAGTGAATATCACCTTTTTCATTTTGAACTGACTCATAAGCGAAATAGTCTTTTTTTCTATCTCTTCTTGACACAGTCTCTATGGGTTTGTATAATTTTAAAAAAACTTTGGAGGCATCAAATGATCCACAAAAATGAAATCCCTATTTTAGAGTTTGATGACAACCCACAGGCAGTCATTATGCCGACTCATGAGGGGATCAATGTGCACTTGCCTGAAAAATGTGTTTATGCTTTCTTAGAGGATGAGATTGATCGCTTTGCGAAAGTAGTCGGAGCCAAACAAGTAGCTACCTTTGTCTCAGCTACTAAGCCCTATCCGGTATATGTCATGGACCACCAAGGAGAGGAAATCTGCTTGGCGCAAGCGCCAGTTGGATCTGCAGCGGCTGCTCAATTCATGGATTGGTTGATCGGCTATGGGGTGAAGAAAATCATTTCCGCAGGAAGCTGTGGCGCCTTGGTGGACATGGAAGAAAATGCCTTTTTAATCCCGACTAAGGCCTTGCGAGATGAGGGAGCTAGTTACCATTATGTGGCGCCTTCTCGTTATATGGAAGTGGATCGTCGAGCACTGACCGCTATTAAAACTGTCTTGAAAGGAAAAGAAATTCCTTATCAAGAGGTCATGACTTGGTCGACGGACGGTTTCTATAGAGAAACGCCCGACAAGGTGGCCTACCGTATTGAAGAAGGCTGTAGTGTTGTGGAGATGGAGTGCGCCTCACTTGCAGCAGTAGCCCAACTTCGAGATGCGGTTTGGGGTTTGCTTCTATTTACCGCAGATTCTCTTGCAGATCTGGAAAATTATGACCAGCGTGACTGGGGATCTGAAGCATTTGAGAAAGCCTTAGAATTGTGCCTAGAAATGGTTCATCACTTGTAGACCTATTCACTTTTTATGATACAATGAAACTATGTTAGTCAAATTATTTTTTAAACAATGGAAGTCCAAGATTAAAAGCCTGTCTCCGGCAAGGCGAATCTTTCTCAGCTTTGCCATGGTTATCTTGATTGGCTCCCTCTTATTGAGTCTGCCTTTTGTCCAGCAAACAAGCTCAACAGCAGGTTATGTCGATCACCTGTTTACAGCAGTCTCCATGGTCTGTGTGACGGGTCTTTTTACCCAGTCGGTGGCTTCGACCTATAATGGTTTTGGGCAGTTGATCTGTATGCTCTTGATTCAGATCGGTGGCCTGGGGATCTTGACTTTTATCGGTCTCTTCTTTATGGAAAGCCGTCAAAAACTCAGTTACAAGGATCGGCAGACCATCCGGGATAGCTTTAGCTTTAGCAATAATCAGAGCTTGGCCCGTTTTGTCCGTTCTATTTTCATTACCACCTTTACCATCGAAGGACTAGGGGCCTTGCTCCTTATGATTCGCTTCATTCCTCGCTTCGGCTGGGGCCATGGGATCTTTAACTCCATCTTTGTCGCGGTTTCGGCTTTTTGTAATGCGGGCTTTGATAATTTTGGGGGCGATAGTATGATGAGTTTCCAGACCGATTGGCTGGTGAACCTGACCTTGTCTGCCCTTATTATTACAGGTGGATTGGGCTTTATGGTTTGGTTTGACCTCGCCACCAAGACCCGCAATCAATCAGGACGGCGAACTTTACGCTTTCATACCAAGGTGGTTCTCTGGTTAACAGCTGCGATCCTCCTCTTTGGGACAGTGACCAGTCTTTTGACAGAGTTTAATAATCCAGCAACCATTGGGTCCCTCCCATTGGGAGAGAAGATCTTGGTCAGCTTCTTCCAAACCGTCAGCATGCGGACAGCTGGTTTTGCCTCGTTGGATTATACAGCAGTCCGGCCGGTGACGCTCTTTGTCGATCTTTTACAGATGTTTCTAGGTGGAGCACCAGGCGGGACAGCAGGGGGCATGAAGATCACTACTTTCTTAGTGCTGATTCTCTTAGCGCGCAAAGAATTGCTCGGCTTGCCACATACCAATCTGGGTAAGCGCACCATTGCACCAGACTTGGTTCAACGTTCCTTTGGGACGGCGGTGATTTTCCAGTTGACCTTCTTAATGGGGCTATTAGGAATCTGTTTAGTGACGCCGGATGGCCAACGCTTTATTTATTTGGTCTTTGAGGTGGTATCCGCTCTAGCGACAGTGGGCGTGACAGCCAATGTGACCTCGACCTTAAATGGAGCGGGACTAGCCATTATCATGGTCCTCATGTTTATCGGACGGATCGGTCCTTTGACCCTCATGGTCAGCTTGAACAATTACCAAGCCAAGAAAGCAGATACCTTGCAGTATGCTAAGGCAGATATCATTATCGGATAGGAGAAACTCATGGCAAATCGTACCATTGGAATTTTAGGATTAGGAATTTTTGGACAGAGTGTCCTGAAAACGCTGCAGGACCAGGATGTGGATATTATTGCAATTGATGATCACGAGGACGTGATCAACCAGTATGAATCTATGATTACAATTGGAATTGTCGGGGATATTACGGAGTTTGATCTCTTGGATGCAGCAGATATTGGGAACTGCGACACGGTTGTTATCGCGACGGGAGAAAACTTGGAGTCCAGTGTGCTGGCTGTCATGCACTGTAAGGCACTTGGTGTTGAACACGTCATTGCCAAGGTCAAAAATGAAGTGACCAAGGAAGTCCTTGAGAAAATTGGGGCTGATTTGGTCATTCTACCAGAGGTAGAAGCAGGAGTGTCCCTAGCTAAGATGATCCTCTTCCAACATGGGATTGAAGTTTTCCAGTTGGATGAAGAAGTGGTGGTGGTTGAGTTTACGGTTCCAGCTAGCTGGGTAGGAAAAAGCCTTCAAGATTTGGCAGTCAGAGAGGAGTACCATCTCAATATTATTGGTTATCGACATGCGGAAGGCCGTCCAATTCAGATTGAGCTTCATCCAGATTTCATCTGGCCCGAAGGCATGCGCGTGATGGCAGTGACTGATAATCAGTATCTGGATAGAATCCAAGACTTGTTAGACTAATCGTGT
>CAUTRO010000180.1:0-3269 GCA_963540685.1 uncultured Streptococcus sp. | reverse complement strand
GTAAACCGACATATTCATCCATGTTAAATGTCACCACATGTTTAAAGCTCACTTGACCGCTCAAATCTTCAGTAAGAACCTCTGTGACCTCTTCTTCTTCAGGTTCATCCATGACTTGGAAAATCCGATCAAGCGAAGATTTGGCACTTTGTAACTGACCAGCTAACTGGGTCAAATTTTGAATAGGTTGATTGATCTGCCAGACATATTGAACGAAAGCCTGCATATTTCCGACCGTCAAGCGGCCTGCCAATACTTGCAAACCTCCCATCAAAGCGACGACCAAGTAGGTCAAATCGGATATTCCATTCAAGACTGGCAGCATCATACCTGAAATGAAATTAGCCTTGAAGCCAACCTTTTGCAAATGCTGGGTAATTGTATGAAATTCTTCTTGTGAAGATTCTTCTCTTACATAGAGCTTGAGGACGTTAAAGCCCGTTAAATTCTCTTGGACAAAACCATTCATAGCTCCTAGAACATCTGCTTGCTGCTTGAAGTAGGGCTGTGATTTCTTCATAATATAACGGGCACTTAGATAAGTGATCGGAATCGATAAAATCACCACCAAGCCCAATTGAAGGTTCAAATAGAGCACCATGCCGATGACAAAGAGCAAGGTAAAGACAGCATTCACAATCTGCAAAAAAGATTGCTGCAGAGCATTAGAGACTGTTTCGACGTCGCTGGTAAAGCGCCCTAGGAGGTCCCCAAACTGATGACGGTCAAAATAAGACACAGGAATCCGATTGATTTTATGCGATAAATCATTTCGCATATCCTGAATCGTCTTTTGGACTGCATTGGTCATGAAATAGTTGGAATAGTAAGAACCTAATTGATAAAAGGCCCCACGAATCAAATACAGCGTCATAATGATGGCGATATAAGTAGCATTCAGATTAGCTCCTGGCACTCCTTTAGCCATATCCAAGAGATTTTGAGTCAATTCTGTAATCGCAAGTCCTAAGACAAAGGGTTCTATGACACTCATAATAACACTGATGATTTTTAGAAAAATGGACAAGCAAACTTCAAATCGATAAGCTTTCAAATAGGTCCATAGTCGACTAAAACTTTTTTGTTCATGTTTCATTTGCTTCTCCTTTCTATTCTTCCGTAAGGGATGGGCTACTACTTAGCTGGGAATTCGCAATTTCGCGATAGATTTCATTGCTTTCCATCAACTCTTCGTGTGTCCCACGTCCCACGATCTCACCTTGATCCAAGACAATAATTTGATCCGCATCCATGATAGTACCCACGCGTTGAGCCACGATCAAGACTGTCGCATCTCCTGTCACTTCTTTCAAACGCTTGCGCAAGGTAGCATCCGTCTTGTAATCTAGAGCCGAGAAAGAATCATCAAAAATAAAGATATCTGGATCTTTAACGACAGCACGGGCGATGGACAAGCGTTGTTTTTGCCCTCCGGATAGGTTACTTCCGCCTTCTGCTAAATGCGTGTCGAAGCGATCCTCCCGACTATCTATAAATTCTTTAGCTTGAGAGATATCAGCCGCTTTTTCCAACTCTTGCACAGACGCATCTTCTTTTCCGTAGCGAAGGTTTTCTGCGATGGTCCCTGTAAAAAGTAGGGCCTTTTGCGGAATAAACCCAATCTTTTGCCGAAGGGCCTTGAGATTGTATTCACGCACATCCACGCCGTCAACCAAAATCTTCCCAAGTGTGACATCGTAGAAACGAGGAATCAACTGCACAAGGGAAGACTTCCCTGAACCGGTCGAACCAATAAAGGCGATGGTTTCACCTGGTTTCGCTTTAAAAGAAATGTTGTGCAGAACCGGGCTCTCTGTCTCACCTGGATAGGCAAAAGTGACATTGTCGAATTCTAAATAGCCACGTGTTGCTCCTTCCGTCACACCATTTTCATTCGGATCAATCGAAATTGGCATATCCATGACTTCCTTGAGACGACGGCTAGAAACCGCTGTACGAGGATACATACAATCATAGCAATAATAATCTGTACAAATAGGGGTTCTGTTAAACCGGTTAATTTAAAGAGCTTATTTGAGTTTTCTGCATAAATGTCATTTTCAGCCGCAAATTTTTCTTCCTGGAAATCCTCCCGAGTAAAAGCACGAATCACTCGAAGTCCAGTCAAATTCTCGCGAGCAAACTGATTCAGCCGGTCCAAGGTCTTTTGTTGCTTCTCAGAAAGGGGACGTGTGTTCACTGCCACATACCAAACAACGACTGCTAGAAAGGGAACTGACACAGCTACGATCCAAGCTAGAGAAGGACTGGTGGTCAGGATCAAGAGGATACTTGAAGCCATCATCAAGGGTGTAATCACCCCCATCTTCAACATGGAATCTGTAAATTGCATCAAAACAAAGGCATCCGAGGTGATACGAGTGACTAAGGATGAGACCCCGATCTGCTCATACTCGCGATGGGAATACTCCTGCAATTTCGCATAGAGATCATTGCGCATATCACGTACCATGGTAGTGGTTAGCTGACCGACTGCATAAGACAAGACAATCCGTCCCACGATCCCTAGCAAGATGATCACAAACATGATCCATCCCCAGAAATACAGCCGATCCACATCACGCGGATTGATTCCTTCATCAATCATCCGAGCTAGAATCGTTGGCAATCCCAAATTGACAATGACAAAAAGTACCGCTGAAAATAAATTCAGAGCTAGCCACTTGGGATACTTTTTTAAGTAAGACCAAATATAAAGCATAGATGACTCTCCTTTTTCATAAATAATATCCTTGATCACACAGAAAAGAGGGAGCGAGACGGAATAAATTTTAAGCACAATTTATTCCTGCCCCAATCCCATCTGTAGCTTCATTCATTATACCAAACCTTCCCCAAAAGTAAAGAAAAAGAACAGGTTCCCCTGCTCTTTACTTGCTTTATTTAGTACGTTTGAATTTAGCGTTTTTGAACATTTCCAAAGTGGCTGCGCTACCTGAACTATCCTGACCAGATAAATCAAAGGTAAACACATCGCCTGAAACCTTGTATTTAATCTTTTCACCTTCACCTGTTTTAGCTTGGAATGTTTTAGCTTGTTGGTCCACTTTCACTTCATAAGATTGGTCCATCTTATTTCCCAATGCTTCACCTTTAATGCTAATGCTACCTTTTTTATCTTTGATAGTAACAGAAACTTCTAGTTTCACTTGATCAAGCAATGCTTCTACAGAGGAGTCTGTCACGCCTTGTTCTCTAAGAATTTCCTTCACTTCAGATTTTGCAGGTTTATAGACATAAGTCCCATT
>CAUTRO010000179.1:0-3276 GCA_963540685.1 uncultured Streptococcus sp. | reverse complement strand
TCAGCGTAGTAGAGCCCACTCAACCACTGCGTCTTGCTCGACAATCCAAAGACATTTGAGAGGCTAGGACTTTTGTCCCAACCTCTCTCATTGATTTCATTTATTCATTCATGTTGACACGATGCCATTCATTGATGACATAGGCCAATTGACCTAATTGATAGAGACCGTACCCACTGATCTCAGAACTTTCCGGAGTTGTTCCTCCGAGACCTGCCGTATAGATCGCAATCAAATAAGGAGTGGACTCATGGACAATGGCATTCACATTCAAAGCTTCAGCGACATATCCTGGTTTTTGCTGAATGACTAAATCCGGTAAGAACTTCTTATAGTATTCATCTGGGAAAGACTCCCCAATCAATTCCAGCAAATCAGCATATTTTTCTTGATGGTTCCAAAGATATTCCAAGACATGGATGTAATAATCCGTTGTCGTTTTATTGTCTTCGCTAAAGGTTTTGACTTCCGGTGAACGGGATTGACCATAGCGACTGAATAACTTGCGCGCTTGCTCTATTCCCCCTAAACGGTCAGCTAAGGCATAAGCTGGGGTATTTTCTGAATAAACCAATGAATAGCGTTGCATATCAGGAATAGACATGGACCCATCAAAGGCGGCTACATAATTGTCATGTTCCCCTACATATTCATAATAGGTATTGGTAATATCAAACCGATCCGTTAAATTAAGCTTCCCTTTTGCAACCTCATCCACCACTAACATATTCAATGGTAACTTATAGGTACTCCCTGCCGTCATCGGTTGGAGATCATTCATGGCAAACTGCTCCCCTGTAATCGCATTGCGATAAGTGAAGGCGATTTGTGACGGGTCAATACCACTTTCTGCTAGAAAATCTTGAATGACCTCTACCAAACCTTTATTGGCATAATCATAGACCAGTCCATAAGCACTCATCGTTTCCATATCTGCATCCACTACCGCTTGCTTAGCTTCAGGAGATTTGACACGCGGTTTCTGAGTCTGAGGAGTTGACTTTTCTATATCTGGTCTTTTTGTTTTCTTTGCTTTTTTTTCAATAGCTGATGCTGTTGGTTGCGTAAAATGCAAGTAGCCTAGTGCACTAGTTCCCCCTATGCACAAAAGGATACCGATCGCAATCACGATCGAGCGTAGATTAAAATATTTTTTCATACGAGATTAATTATAAAAGATTCTATTGGAAATAACAAGAATTATCAGAAAGAGAAAACGGTTTCTTTTTAAAAAGTTTTTTTCTTCTGCTAAAAGGGGTTATTTCCTTTTAAAGGAGCCCATAATGAGCTTCGCAATCTCACGCGCAATTGTCCGGAATAAAGAACTCAGGAAGGAATCCTTCGCTTTTTCAAGACTCGATTTTCGTGGACGACCTGGACTACCTTTTTGAGATGCCTTCTGCGCCGCAGCCTGTTCCTTGTTTGCTTTCTCTGCTAATTTTTCATAAGCAGATTCTCGATCAATCGAAGTTGCATATTTCTGATGGAAAGGCGACGTTGTCATCAAGGCCAACTGCTCACTTTCATTCAAGAGATCAAAACTCGATTGAGGAGAGAGGATATAGGAACGTTCAACAACACTTGGTTGCCCCTTTTCATTTAAGAAAGAAACTAAAGCTTCCCCTGTACCTAATTCTGTAATCACCGTTTCCGTATCAAAGTTTGGATTCGGACGAAAACTTTGAGCAGCTACCTTAATAGCCTTCATTTCTTTCGGAGTATAGGCCCGAAGAGCATGCTGAACACGATTCCCTAGTTGTGCTAAAACAGACTCTGGAAGGTCTTGAGGATTTTGGGTAATAAAGTAGATTCCTACCCCTTTTGAACGAATCAAGCGAACCACTTGCTCAACCTTCTCAAGAAAAAGCTTGCTAGCATCCTTAAAAAGGAGATGCGCCTCGTCAAAGAAGAAAACCAATTTAGGTTTTTCTGGGTCACCGACCTCAGGAAGGGTTTCAAAGAGGCGTGATAACATCCAAATTAAGAAGGTCGAATACAATTTTGGTGAATGAAATAGCTTGGTAGCTGATAGAATATTGATATAACCACGCCCAGAAGCATCTAGTTGCATAAAGTCATTTAAATCGAGAGCCGGCTCACCAACAAACTTCTTTGGATCGCACCGACAGACTGTTTGGTGATATTGCCATACTGGGCAGAGTATTCCGAACTGTGTTCATAGACTTCCTTTAACAGGCTCTGTAGATCCTTCAAATCAATCAAGGGCCAATTTTTTTCTTGTGCTAATTTAAAGACAATGGCTAAAATTCCTGTCTGGGTTTCGTTCAAATCAAGAAGGCGAGCAAGTAACAAGGAACCCATCCCCTCAACTGTCGCACGAACTGGGTGACCGGCTTGGCCAAAGACATCCCACAATCGTACAGGGAAAGCTTGTGGCTCAAAAGGATCTGTCATTCCTAAAAGTTTGTAGCGCTCTTCTAGCTTGGGAGTCCATTGACCTGCTTTTGCTAAGCCAGATAAATCTCCCTTGATATCTGCTAGAAAGACTGGGATGCCTTCCTTGCTTAATTTTTCTGTTAAGACTTTGAGGGTTACTGTTTTTCCTGTGCCTGTCGCTCCTGCAATCAAACCATGGCGATTCAACATCCGTAAATAGATGGGAGTCTCAACCGCTCCTTTGGTAATGGTGATAGTCGTCATTTCACTTCTCCCTGAATTTTTAATTTATTTTTCCTTTTGTTTGTCTTGTTCCACCTATTCCTAACAAGCTTCCGACAGACAAGACACACTCCCTCTAGTGTATCATTTTCCTGCCCAAACGCAAGAAATTATACTCCAATTTTCAGAAATGAGATCATTAAAAAAATCTATAAGAGCTCTTAGGCGCTCTTATAGATTCCATCATTTATTATTTTGCTGCTGCGTAGAGCTCATCAACCTTGTTCCAGTTAATCACTGAGAAGAAAGCTTTGATGTAGTCAGGACGTACATTACGGTATTTTACATAGTAGGCATGTTCCCAAACATCCAAGCCCAAGATTGGTTTTTTGCCTTCTGAGATTGGGGTATCTTGGTTTGCAGTTGAAGTTACTTCCAGTTTCCCTTCTTTGTTCACAACCAACCATGCCCAACCTGAACCAAAGCGTGTAGTTGCTGCAGCAGTGAAGGCAGCTTTAAAGTCATCAAATGAACCAAAGGCTGCATCAATTGCTGCCGCAAGTTCTGCTGAAGGAGCTGCTTGTTCTGGAGTCATCAATTCCCAGAATAGAGCGTGATTCAAGTGACCACCACCATTGTTGATCACCGCTTGACGGA
>CAUTRO010000178.1:0-3289 GCA_963540685.1 uncultured Streptococcus sp. | reverse complement strand
TTCAACAACTGCTCCTTCACGAACCTGCGCTTCTGTAGACAAGATCGAATGTTTCACTGTTCCATCGACCAAGCATCCATCTACGACAAGAGAATCTTCGACGTGGCCATGTTCCCCAAAGAAGTTTGGTGGAGAAATGAAGTTGCGTGAATAAATTTTCCAGTGACGATCGCGACTATCCAAGGCATTATTGGGATCGATATATTCCATATTCGCTTCCCAAAGAGACTCAATCGTACCAACATCTTTCCAATACCCGTTAAATTCATAAGCATAAACACTTTCGCCTGATTCTAGATAAGTTGGAATGACATTTTTACCGAAGTCTGACATATCAATATCGCTCTTTTCAGCAGCAACCAACATATTGCGCAGACGAGCCCAGTCAAAGATGTAAATCCCCATAGAAGCCTTAGTCGATTTTGGTTCAGCTGGTTTTTCTTCAAATTCAACAATCCGATTATTGGCATCGGTATTCATGATTCCAAAACGGCTTGCTTCCTTCAAAGGTACATCTAGGACTGCAACGGTCAAGCTCGCATTATTATCCTTGTGAGATTGAAGCATCTCATCATAGTCCATTTTATAGATATGGTCACCAGAAAGAATTAGCACATATTCAGGATTAATGCTGTCGATATAGTCGATATTTTGGAGAATAGCATGGCTAGTTCCTTCGAACCAACGATTTCCTTCACTAGCTGAATAAGGTTGCAAAATAGAAACACCTGTGTTGATTCCATCCAAGCCCCAGCTTGAACCGTTTCCAATATGACTGTTGAGGGCCAGTGGTTGGTACTGTGTAATCACACCAACATTGTGAATTCCTGAGTTGGCGCAGTTTGATAGAGCAAAATCGATAATCCGATAGCGCCCACCAAATTGAACCGCAGGTTTTGCGATGTTTTTGGTTAATTTTCCAAGACGTGTTCCTTGCCCACCGGCAAGAATTAAAGCGAGCATTTCATTCTTCATTGACTACTTCCTCTTTTTAAAGCTTGGACTCCCATAGAGTCAACCGATCGTCATTTCTTATCTGATGTTTTAGATTTTGTCTTACGCACTTTGCGCTTCACCTTCCAAATGCTAGCTCCTAATGCCGGCAAGGTAAAGGTCAAGGTTTGTTCATAATCCTTCCACAGTCCATCTTGAGACTGAACTGTCGGATTGTGCTCTTTCCAGACACCTCCCCATTCTTCTAATTCTGTATTCCAAATTTCTTCATAGACCGCTGATACAGGAACACCTATCGTAAAGTCTTTGCGTTCCACTGGCGCCATATTGAAGACACACACCAGAAGATCGCCCTTCCGATTTTTCCGGACCATGGACAAGACGCTCTGATCACGGTTATCTGCATCAATAATCTCTAAGCCATCAAAGCTATCATCAATCTCCCACAATTCTTTGTGTTCTTTGTAGAAATGATTGAGCTGAGAAGTGAAACGACGCATCTTAGCATTCATTTCATCTTCTAGATTGCCCCATTCCAGTTGCTCTTCTGACTTCCATTCCAAAAATTGACCAAATTCTGAACCCATAAAGAGCAATTTCTTACCTGGATGACAGATCTGATAGGTTAAGAGATTGCGAAGCCCAGCAAATTGATTGTAGCGATCTCCCCACATCTTGTGCATGAGACTCTTCTTACCGTGCACCACTTCATCATGTGAAAATGGTAGTAAGAAATTTTCGGAAAATGCATACATGAAACTAAAGGTTACCAGATTGAAATCATATTTCCGATAGACGGGATCTTCCTCATAAAATCGTAGAATATCATTCATCCAACCCATATTCCATTTATAGTCAAAGCCTAGGCCACCTTCTTCTTCAGGGCCTGTGATCTTTTGACCAGCAGAACTTTCTTCAGCAATCATCATGACATCTGGATGATCGTTTTTAATAATAGCATTCAAACGTCGAAGGAAATGAACGCCCTCATAGTTGAGGTTTCCACCATCAATATTCGGAGTCCATGGACCACTATCGTAATCGAGATAGAGCATATTGCTGACAGCATCGACCCGAATTCCATCTAAATGATAGGTTTCAATCCAAAACTTCAAACTAGAAATCAAGAATGACTGTACTTGATTCTTTCCTAAATCGAAGTTCAGAGCCCCCCAACCATAGTTATGGGCCCGATGTTCATCCTGGTATTCAAAGGTTGGTGTTCCGTCGTAATATGCCAAAGCATCATCATTGATAATGAAATGACCAGGTACCCAATCCACGATAACACCGATATTGTTGAGGTGACATTCTTCCACGAAATCTTGGAATTCATCTGGGCTACCATATGTCTGCTCAAGTGCAAAATAGCCCATAAGCTGATACCCCCAGCTCAAGCCCAATGGATGAGCCATCACTGGCATAAATTCTACGTGGGTGTAGTTCATTTCAACCAAATAAGAAATGAGTTCTTCTTTTAGTTGTTTGAATGTATAGGAACTATAATCATCATTTCGTTTCCAAGATCCTGCATGAACCTCATAGATATTAACAGGTCGTTCCTTAAAACCTAATTTTTTACGGCGTGCTCTCCAAAGAACATCTTTCCAGTTCTTTTCCGGAATGGTCTTAATGATAGACCCTGTATTTGGTCGTTTTTCCATCCATAAGGCTAGAGGATCAATTTTTTGAACCTGATGACCATTATTACGTGTCACCAAATATTTGTAGATATCTCCCTCTTTTGCATCCGTACAGAAGACTTCCCAGACGCCTCCTTCATTACGAACCATTGGAATTTTCCGGGCTTCCCAATCAGTGAAGTCACCAATCAGATCAACTGCCTGGGCATTGGGAGCCCAAACACGGAACGCATAACCTTCTTGTTCTCCCCTTGTTTCCTTGTGAGCACCTAAATACTCTTGAAGCTGGAAATTATCCCCTCTTCCAAATGTCCATAAGTCTGTACTTCTATCCATATACTCACCCCTTTTATTTTTTGAAAGCGTTTTCTATATGTTTCTATTCTACTATAAAACAACTTAATTTTCAAGTTGATTCCAGAAAATCATGTAATTTTATCAGGAAAAGTTCTTTCCATTTCTTTTCCGAACCTTTTACTTCATTCCTTTGCTATCCTCCTAAACCTACTTACGATTATACTATATATCCTTGGGAATTTAAATAGAAAACCGAACATTTAAATCAATATTTTTATTACTAACTAGTTTATTACGGATAAAAATGAACATTTTCATGGACAAAGAGAAAAAATCATAAAAAACAACAGCTACAAGCATTATTGGCGAATTAGGAGACATTCGTCGCTTTAAGT
>CAUTRO010000177.1:0-3317 GCA_963540685.1 uncultured Streptococcus sp. | reverse complement strand
ATAAGAGCCAATGTTGGTCGATTGGATTTTGTTACTGGTCTCCACATTTTTCTGGGCTGTATAGAGGTTGCTCAAAATACTGACCATATACATATCAACCAATTGACTATTCAAATCTGAAACAATATCTTTCGCCACTTTATTAGCTTCATTTTCCACCTGAGAATTCCCAGCGGCGTTGACTTTATAGGTAACGGTTGCCTTCTCTGCATTCACCGCATTCACTTCCAGAACTTTTTCTGAGAAGTCACTTGGAATCACGATCATCAACTGGTACTTGCCATCGGCCAGTCCTGATTCAGCAGCTCCACGTGGGAGGACGGACCAGTTTTGCGAATTGTCCCGCTCGATGTTCTTGACATAGCTAGCACCGAGGTTGTATTCTTTGTCATTCAACTTCACTGCCTGATCTTCGTTGACAACCGCAATGTTCAGCTTGGTGTTTTCCGTCGTTTGCACGGTCTTAGCTTCGTTTTGTTTTTGATCCTTTTGAACACTTGTATAGAGACCCACTACAGATCCCATCAAAAGGAGCACAACTGCACTCTGACCGACATATTTTAACCATTTTTTATTTTTCACTTCCATACCTTTTCCTTTTTCTAATTCATAGATACAAAATAGGGGTTAGGAATTATCTACCTAACCCCTATTTTCTATATATCAAAAGACAAAAGGGTGATCTACCTACAAAAAGTAAGATCACCTTCAAGACCATCTTAGTGGATTTGTGCAGCGATATCTTGGTCAGTTTGTTCAACGATATCAGCAACTTTGATCAATTGAGCATTGATGTCTTCCAACAATTGAGCGAACTGTTTGATTTTTGGAGACAATTCGTTGAATTGTGCTTCAAAGCTATCAAATGCTGATCCATCCCAGTTTGCATCGATGACTTGTTGTTCGTGAGTCAAAGTGTTAAGGATTTGATCGATTTCTTGAGAACCTTGTGAATAGCGTTGTGCTGATTGACGTAGTTCTTCTGGAGTTAATTTAATTTGAGCCATATGTTTCTCCTTTTGGGCTGATACCCTTATATTTTTTTCATAAACAATACATTTAGTACGAATTAGTAAAAATCCAAAAAATTGTATATTTACCTTTTTACTCCCTATTTGTATTATTTACTTAAAGATATCTTAATGAAATATTGCGAGAATGTCAAGTTTTGAGGCCCAACTGATAAAACATTGTAATTTTGTTACGTTATTGAAATATTTTGTCATAAAATTGTAATATATTTTTGAAAATCCTTGCCCTAGTTGTTTTTATATAGTATTATTTCTAGAAAGGAATGGAAGACGATTATCCTTCTATATTAACTGAACACACAAATAAAAAATGTTGATTTTATATCCCCTTAGTAGACTTTTTTGTATATTTTTTCATATTTCTGAGTTTTATGATATAATAAAAACTGTATAGAACTTGTTTCATGCAAGATCCAACCCTACTAACCCCTAAAAAAGGAGTCTCTATGAAAAAATAGTATTGACCTCGCTCTGCCTTCTAGCCCTTACCGCGTGTAGCCAAGGCCAAGCAGAAAAAGGAAAAACAGCAACAAGGTCCAGCCAAAGCACTTCCCAAGTGAAAAAAGAAAAAGAAGAGAAGGTTCGAACCAAAACCTTCGCTACAGAAGTAAGTGATCACCATCAAAACAAAATTCAAATCGGCTACAAAAAAGATGAGATTGTATCTTTTACCTTCCTAAGTTTTGAACCCATTTCGCCAGATTCACAAAAAATGGATCTTACTGAATTGAAGGAACTCTACCAAGAAGAATTAGAGCACAGCGATATCTATAAAGCCTTAAATGGCAAACCTGGGCTCAGTTTTCGAATTCAAATTTCAAACGATAAACAATCCTATGCCAAGGTCCTAGAGGCTGACTTCTCAAAGATCAAGAAAGATGAGTTTGCCACTATCTACGGAGATCAAGGAGAGGAAGAAACTGCCGTATTTAAGAAATACCTCAATGGTAAGCCTCAAGATTTCTTCACCTATTTAGAAAATCAAGGCCTCAAAGAAGAAAAATAAAAAGAGCTCTCTGAGTTCCTTAACACATGGTTAAGGCTCAGAAAGCTTTTTTCTTATTTGTTCAAAATTGAAAGGGTTTCAAGGAGATTATCTGCATGCACTTCGATGGTATCTCCTGTCGCTTTGATTTTGACTTCAACGATGCCTTCCGCTGCTTTTTTACCAACTGTGACACGGATCGGAAGACCGATCAAATCGCTATCACTAAATTTCACACCGGCGCGTTCGTTTCGATCATCGACCAGAACTTCGTAACCTTTATGAACCAAGGCTTTTTCGATCTGATCCGTCAAAGCAAGGCTGGCTTCATCCTTGACATTTACCGGAATCAAATGCACATCAAACGGTGCCAATTCTTTAGGGAAGTTGATCCCCCAAGCATAGCGGTATTCCCCTTTTGGTGTCTTATTGACAAAGAGGCGAGCATGTTGCTCCATGACAGCTGAAAGAAGACGGCTGACACCGATCCCGTAGCAACCCATGATGATTGGAACTGCACGTCCGTTTTCGTCCAAGACATCCGCTCCCATGCTAGCTGAATAACGTGTACCGAGTTTGAAAATATGACCGATTTCGATCCCGCGTGCAAAGTTCAAGACACCTTTTCCATCCGGAGAGATTTCGCCTTCACGAACTTCACGGATATCAACATATTCCGCAGTGAAGTCACGACCTGGATTAACATCCGTCAAGTGGTAGCCTGTTTCATTTGCCCCTACAACTGCATTGCGGCTATCTTGGACCTTACGGTCTGCAATGATTTTGACGGTTTCTGGAAGATTGACTGGACCAAGAGAACCAAAGTCCGCTCCCAACAATTCTTTCACTTCCACTTCGGTTGCAGGTTCAAAGAAGTCTGCTCCGAGATGGTTTTTCAATTTCACTTCATTGAGTTGATCATTCCCAACGAGAAGGGCCACAACTGGCTCATCGTCTGCAATATACACCAAGGTCTTGATGGTTGCTTCTTCCGGAACATTCAAGAAGGCTGCTACTTCATCAATCGATTTGACACTTGGTGTTTCCACGCGTTTCACTTCTTCTTCAGCAACTACTCGGTTGCTTGGCTTGTATTCATTAGTCGCCATTTCCAAGTTTGCTGCATAGCTTGATTCACTTGAATAAGCAATGGTATCTCCACCAGAAACCATCCATTTGAGCAATTCTGCTTTGATTTCTTCTTGAACCTCTGCTGGAATCTCCTCAAAGGAAGCGACTGATTTATCTAGAACAACCCAACGATCTAAGTCAGTACGAGCAGGTGTAACAGCCATAAACTC
>CAUTRO010000176.1:0-3346 GCA_963540685.1 uncultured Streptococcus sp. | reverse complement strand
TTTTAAGAACTTTATCTTGCCACTTACCAAATCCAGTTTCTTCTGCGGCCATTTTGGCTAAATGTTCTCTTTGATCATAACAAGCTTTAGCTACAACTTTTACAATAGTATCTATTTGTTCTTGACTCATCAATGCTAGTTTTTGTTGAGCAACTTTAGCCCGTTGAATCAAATGGCGAACTTCCTGAATAGATAAAAGATCTTTATCTTCAATATACATTTAACTTCCTCCTATGATTTCAATTTTAGTAAAGCTTGAATAAGTAGTTGTTTGTTCGCAAATTTAATTTCTTTCTTAGACAGATCTACTTTATCTTCCCGATAAGCAATACTTCTTAATTCAACAACTTTGAATTTTTTTAATTCTTCCTCAGAATATTTCGGCTGTCCTTCTGTTGAAATTTCCTCTTCAACCACAATATCAGAAATAATATCGGAAACAATTTCTTCAACGCTAGTTTCTTCAACTTCTGATACCAACGGTTCTGGACTTACCTCAGTTAGTTCTAATGAATCAAGGTCATTTGATTCACTTTCTTCAACAGATGAGGTAGTTTCAACTTTTGACACTTCTTTACTCTCTTCCTTACGAATTGGAATGAGGATCGAATCTGTTTGCGAGTCTAGTCGTGCAATCACATGACTACGAAGATAGTAAGGTTGATCCTGTGCAATCTCAACTGCAGCTTCTACAGCTGATCTTACTGCACTAACGTCGCCTACTAACTGAACTGTGTTCAAACCTGACTTAACAGTTTCTACATTTAATAGTGAGACATTTGCAGCTTTCAAAGCAGCATCTGCTACAACAATTGCTCCAAGAAAACCTCGCACTTCAATTAATCCAAGTGCCTTTTCTACCATGAGCATACCTCATCTTAATAATTCTGTGGATTGTCTGCAATACTTATAACAGTTCGTGCAAATGCATCACACGCAGCACGACAAGCAGATTGAGATCCTGTCAATAAACCACCTGCAAAGTTTGTTTCACTTGGTGGACCATAGAAAGCTCCAACCGTCACATCAGCAGCTTTCAAAGCAGCATCCAAACCTACCATAGCTTCAGCAGGAGGGGCAATCAAGTAAGCAATTGCTGTGCCCTCTTGTGCATTAGCACCTTCTGACAAATAAGTACCCGCTCTTGAAATACAATGAGCAAAATATGGGATACTATCATCATCATTTGCGCTATAGAAGCTAGCCCCATTTTCAATTTCATAGACCACAACATCCAAGCCACTACGAACTTCTTCTGGGTTTGGTCCTGCCAGGATACCAATAACTTCACCAGCTAGTTTAGTTGAAGCATTTCCAGCTCCAGCATACATACTGCGAGCATAAACAACTTCAACATCCGCTGCCTTAGTTGCTTCATCCAAAGCAACATAGGTTACATCATCGCAGTCAGAGGTAATAATTCCCAAACTTCTGTGATGTGGTTTCAATTCCAATGATGCTGCTAACCCTGCATCTACATTAGAAATCAATAATGCACTTA
This sequence comes from uncultured Streptococcus sp., assembly GCA_963540685.1. Classification (GTDB taxonomy): domain Bacteria; phylum Bacillota; class Bacilli; order Lactobacillales; family Streptococcaceae; genus Streptococcus. The sequence goes on along the minus strand of CAUTRO010000176.1, from coordinate 1,845 downwards.
ATACGTTAGCGCCAAGTCTATCATTTTTCAAAATCTAAACCCCATTTCTATTTTAATTCTACACCTGACTTCTTATTATCAAGAATCTTCTTAATAATTTCAGCCACGTAAGCACCAGCTTCAACAGCTGGAGTTCCACCTTTATGGATATTTGATACTACTGTACGACGAGATTCTGGCATACCAACTGTAGGTTTATAAGCCATGTAAGCACTCATGGATTCAGCTGTTACCAATCCAGGACGTTCACCTACTAGCATACAGATAACCTCAGCTCCTGTAAGTTCAGCAATTTGGTCCATAGCTGCTACACGAGCATGTTTGATGAAAAGAACTTCATTATACTCAAGACCAAACATTTTCAAACCTTGTTTTAAAGCTGGTAAGAAATCTTTTACGTTTGCTTCAATGGCTGATGAACTCAATCCATCACCAACAACGATCTGAACTTTAGGATTTGCTTTGCAAGATTCTTTAATGATTTTTTGTTGATCTTCTGGGAATACACGACCATAGTCTGGACGAGTTAGGTATTCATCTTTAGTTGCTGCTTTGGTTTGAACAGGAATGAATCCCATTTCTTTAATAAAATCGTCTGATACATAAGAGAATACTGCATCCTGTGCTGCCGCATGGTCAGCACGGAAACGAAGAACGGTTTCAGTCTTGTATCGGTTTCCTGCTCTCCACAAGCCCAAACGAGCTGGTGTGAATTTTTTAATCTTACGATAAGCTTCTTCGTTAATGGCATTCGGAATTAAAAATTGTTCCTGAATATCCACTTCTGTGATATCTGGAATAATTCCATCCTCAATAGGACTCTCTTCTTTATCAGGCTGAGAACCATGTTTCTCAAAGCTCTTAAAGCTAGGCTCAACTCTTGGTTCCTCTTCTTTTTTAAGCTCCGAAACAGTTTCAGTATCCATTTCGCTTAACAACGAACGAATCATTTCTTTTAAATCTTGTTCATTCACTGTCAGTACCTCCTCACTAATTTTGTTTCATAAAGATAGATCCATCTCCACCGATTTCAGTAAGATGTCCATCTTTCATCAATCCCATTCCTTCCATCCATTCTTCAAATTCTTTGATTGGACGTTTGTTCAAGAGATCACGCATTGTTGCAGTTTCATGGTAACCAGTAGTTTGGTAGTTCAACATGATGTCATCTCCATGAGGAATTGCCATGATGTAGTTAACGTTTGCTGCACCAAGTAGAACCAATAGATTTTCAGCATCATTTTGATCAGCTTTCATGTGGTTAGTGTAACAGATATCACAACCCATAGAAATACCAGTCAATTTACCCATGAAGTGGTCTTCCAAACCTGCACGAATAACTTGTTTTGAATCGTACAAATATTCAGGTCCGATGAATCCAACTACAGTATTTACCAAGAATGGATCAAAGCGTTTTGCAAAACCATAACAACGAGCTTCCATTGTTACCTGGTCAGCACCATGGTGAGCATCTGAAGACAATTCAGAACCTTGACCAGTTTCAAAGTACATCACGTTTGGACCAGCAGAAGTACCAACTTTTTGGGCTGTATCTTTAGCTTCTTGAATCACTTTCGCATCAAAACCAAAGGCTTCATTTCCTTTTTCAGAACCTGCGATAGATTGGAAGACCAATCCAGTTGGAGCGCCTTGGTTCATTGCTTCAATTTGAGTTGTTACGTGAGCGAGTACACAGTGTTGTGTTGGAATCTTATACTCTTCGATAAAGTCATTAAATTTATGAAGAATTCGTTTTGTACTTTCAACAGAATCATCAACTGGGTTCAACCCTAGAAGAGCATCCCCACATCCATAGGCAAAACCTTCCATTGTAGAAGCCATAAT
>CAUTRO010000175.1:0-3349 GCA_963540685.1 uncultured Streptococcus sp. | reverse complement strand
AAATGTGGTCATTGCCCTAGGAACGAATACGGTGAGCAACTACAAAGAGTTGCTGGATCAGTATGTTGAAAAACTTCCAAAAGGTCGTCGCTTGATCTTTGTGACACCATATGATGGTCGTTATGCCAACGATCAGTCTAGTGAATCGGTCCAAACTCGTCTCTATCAGTTGGAATTAGCCAAGAAGTATGATTTTATTACCATTGCAGATTGGTACCAAGTAGCTGTTGAAAATCCAAACATTTGGGTTGGCACAGACTCTGTCCACTTCAATTTGGAAACAAACGGTGGTGAACTCTATGCCCAAACGGTTAAGGAAGCCCTTGATAAAGCAGAAAAAGGTCCTGTTAAGAAGTAGAGAGACTTCTTTGAAATCACAATAAAACAAATGCTAACAAAAGAGAACAAAAAGCAACTTTTTACTTGTAAAAAGCTGCTTTTTTTAGTAAGATTAAGAAAACGCTTACAAAAATAGATTGAAAATATGACTTTGTGAAGAAAAATTTTTTTGATGTTTTTTTCACAATTTAATCAAGGGAAGTCTACAACGATGGTTTATTTGATAAAACTTTCACAAACTATAAAAAATTCTTTGTGAAAGTTGTCTGGAAGTGTTTACAAAAATCTTAAAATAGAGTACAATTATATTGTGAAATAATTAACAAATCGAAATTTCTTACACTATTCTTGAAAGTTTCTGAAAACAAGAAAAAGTTCCGGAAAAGGATAAGGGTTTCAAACATTGGAGGAAAGCATCAAATGGCTGATAAAAAAACTCTCTCACCTGAAGAAAAGAAACTCGCTGCTGAAAAACACGTAGACGAGTTGGTGCAAAAAGCGCTTGTGGCGCTTGAAGAAATGCGCAAATTGGATCAGGAACAAGTCGACTACATCGTTGCAAAAGCATCTGTAGCTGCTCTTGACGCACACGGTGAGCTCGCTCTTCATGCTTATGAAGAAACTGGTCGTGGGGTCTTTGAAGACAAAGCGACTAAGAACTTGTTCGCTTGTGAACACGTTGTGAACAACATGCGTCACACGAAGACAGTTGGTGTCATTTCAGAAGATGACGTCACTGGTTTAACTCTTATTGCTGAGCCAGTCGGAGTTGTCTGTGGGATCACTCCTACAACAAACCCTACTTCAACAGCAATCTTTAAAGCATTGATTTCCTTGAAGACACGGAACCCAATTATCTTTGCTTTCCACCCATCTGCTCAAGAATCATCTGCTCATGCGGCACGAATCGTACGCGATGCAGCAATTGCAGCTGGAGCACCTGAAAACTGTGTGCAATGGATTACCCAACCTTCTATGGAAGCAACGAGTGCCCTTATGAACCATGAGGGAGTTGCTACGATCCTTGCGACCGGTGGTAACGCCATGGTGAAAGCAGCTTATTCTTGTGGGAAACCAGCTCTTGGGGTAGGTGCCGGAAACGTACCTGCTTATGTTGAAAAATCAGCTAACATCCGCCAAGCGGCACATGATATCGTCATGTCTAAATCATTTGACAACGGAATGGTCTGTGCATCTGAACAAGCGGTCATCATCGATAAAGAAATCTACGATGAGTTTGTTGAAGAATTCAAATCTTACCACACTTACTTTGTCAACAAAAAAGAAAAAGCCCTTCTTGAAGAGTTCTGCTTCGGCGTAAAAGCGAATAGCAAGAACTGTGCGGGTGCTAAATTGAATGCGGACATCGTTGGGAAACCAGCAGCATGGATCGCTGAACAAGCTGGCTTCTCTGTACCAGAAGGAACCAATATCCTTGCTGCAGAATGTAAAGAAGTTGGTGAAAAAGAACCTTTGACTCGTGAAAAATTGTCACCAGTCATCGCTGTATTGAAATCTGAAAGCCGTGAAGACGGAATTAACAAAGCACGCCAAATGGTTGAATTCAACGGTCTTGGTCACTCAGCTGCCATCCATACAGCAGACGAAGAATTGACCAAAGAATTTGGTAAAGCAGTCAAAGCCATTCGTGTGATCTGCAACTCTCCTTCGACTTTCGGTGGTATCGGGGATGTTTACAATGCCTTCTTGCCATCATTGACACTTGGATGTGGTTCTTACGGACGCAACTCTGTTGGGGACAACGTTAGTGCCATCAACCTCTTGAATATCAAAAAAGTCGGACGCCGGAGAAATAACATGCAATGGATGAAACTTCCTTCAAAAACATACTTTGAACGTGATTCAATTGAATACCTACAAAAATGTCGTGATGTTGAACGTGTCATGATCGTTACAGACCACGCTATGGTAGAGCTTGGTTTCCTTGATCGTATCATCGAACAGCTTGACCTTCGTCGCAACAAGGTGGTTTACCAAATCTTTGCAGACGTAGAACCAGATCCAGATATCACAACCGTTGAACGTGGTACAGAGATCATGCGTGCCTTCAAACCAGATACCATCGTTGCTCTCGGTGGTGGGTCACCAATGGATGCGGCCAAAGTTATGTGGCTCTTCTATGAGCAACCAGAAGTGGACTTCCGTGACTTGGTTCAAAAATTCATGGATATCCGTAAACGTGCCTTCAAATTCCCATTGCTTGGTAAGAAGACTAAATTCATCGCGATTCCAACTACATCTGGTACAGGATCTGAAGTAACTCCATTTGCCGTTATCTCTGATAAAGCAAACAACCGTAAATACCCAATCGCTGACTACTCATTGACTCCAACCGTTGCCATCGTAGACCCTGCCTTGGTATTGACTGTTCCAGGATCTGTTGCAGCAGACACTGGTATGGACGTTTTGACTCACGCAACAGAAGCTTACGTATCTCAAATGGCAAGTGACTATACAGATGGTCTTGCTCTTCAAGCGATCAAACTTGTCTTCGAAAACTTGGAAAGCTCAGTGAAGAACGCAGACTTCCATTCACGCGAAAAGATGCACAATGCGTCCACTATCGCAGGTATGGCTTTCGCCAATGCCTTCCTCGGTATTTCTCACTCAATGGCTCACAAGATTGGTGCGCAATTCCACACGATTCACGGGCGTACCAATGCGATCTTGCTTCCATACGTTATCCGCTACAACGGTACACGTCCAGCTAAGACAGCGACATGGCCTAAGTACAATTACTACCGTGCAGATGAGAAATATCAAGACATCGCTCGTATGCTAGGACTTCCATGCTCTACTCCAGAAGAAGCCGTTGAAGCTTACGCAAAAGCTGTGTACGAACTTGGTGAACGCTGTGGTATTGAAATGAACTTCAAAGCACAAGGAATCGATGAAAAAGAATGGAAGAAACATTCTCGTGAATTGGCCTTCCTTGCTTATGAAGACCAATGTTCACCAGCTAACCCACGTCTTCCAATGGTAGACCATA
>CAUTRO010000174.1:0-3358 GCA_963540685.1 uncultured Streptococcus sp. | reverse complement strand
GTTTTGTTCGCTTTTTATATTTGAGGTTGGACTTTTGTCCCAGCCTCTTTTTTGCTTGAAAGTAAAAGAAGAAAGAATGTTCCATTAGTGCTTGAACTTACTCAGAAAAAGTACTATAGTATAAGAATAAAATACAATTGTAATCTTTCATACTGTGAATAGAAAGAAGGCAAGATATGAAATTACAATTTAGAATCCTTATAGGAATTTGCTTCTTGATCGGTGCCGTAGTCTTTGCCCTTCAAAAGGAATGGTTATACGCCTTGCTGTTGCTTTTAGTTGGGGCTTCCTACCTTTATAAAGGAGTGCGTCGATGAAGAGTGAGTGTTTAAACATCAAGGGGCTAAATGTTTGGTATAAAAAAGACAAGCCCATCATAAAAGAAACCAATTTGCTTGTACCCAATCATTCTGTAGTTGGATTGATTGGTCGAAATGGAGCTGGGAAGACAACCTTGCTAAAAGCTCTAAGTAGTGTCTTTGATCATCGGCAGTATGCAGTTGAGACTGTTACCATAGAAGATAAGGCGACCTCTTTTCATACGAATTTCTATAAGAGCCGTACCTACACAGTTTTTACTGAAAACAATAGTTTTTTAAACTGGGATTTTGTTCACTATTTCAATTTTGTCTGTCGTTTGTATCATCGAAAGAGAGATGATACGTTATTGCAGGACTTGATTTCAGGCTTTCATTTTGAAGAGTTTCTCAACACGGACATTGGTAGTTTATCAACGGGAAACAAGAAGAAAGTTTTCTTGATCACAGCTTTTTATCTCAAACCGTCCCTCCTTATATTGGATGAACCATTTGATGGCCTTGATTTTGATGCGACAGAATTTCTATATGGTCTGCTATTGCAGTATAAAGAAGAAATCTCTATTCTGATGAGTTCGCATATCGCAGAGAGTATCGTTCGAGTCTGTGATACAGCTTATACTATTGAAGATGGTCACTTAGACGCGATCGAATCGAATTTAGAAGATTGGTTTCATGACGTCAATCGTCAGAGGGGGTAGAGCATGCTACTAGCAATTTTTAGAGATTTGGTATCCAAAAATCGTCTCTTCTTGTTCGTGACTTCCTTAGCCTTTGCTCTCTATTACCATGTTGTTGGGGCCAAATTTTCTACGAGCTTTCAAGTCTTATTGATCAGTACGGCTATTGTCACTGCTCTATCAACCTTTCAGTTACTTTATTCCTACTTTTCGATGGACAGGGTCCAGGCCTACTACCAGCTTCCGTTGTCTCTCAATCGTTTCAAAGGTTCTTTTCTGACGGTAACCTTTCTTCTCAATTTGTTAGAGCGCGTGCTGTTATTGATCCTCTTTTTGGGAGTCAAGTTAGACCTGCCACAATCCTTTAAGCTTGTCCTCCTATCTTTACTGGTGGTATTGAGTGTGTTTTATGTCTTTATCCAGTTCAATACACGGCCCAGTTTTCTAGGAGGGGTGCTCATTTTTGTAACGACTGTTCTCACAGTATCTTCTTTATGGGTCCAACAAGTGTCCTATATGATCTTACTGTCAGTCCTCTTTGCTGTCTTAATTTTTAAAAATGAAGACCTGGTCGCGATTTCAAAAAATGATCAGTTGCTCGTCGCAAAGAGAAAAAGTGGCAATTATTTTTGGATTTCCTTGTTTCAGGAGCGCTATTTTTCCATCAATTTTGCCTTTACCCTTATCTTTCTTTTCCTCATTCTTATACAGGATTATGATGCTCCTTTAAAAATCATCATCCTGTTAACGATGGCTTCTGTCAATACGCCATTAACCACCCTCATTTCCGCGGATAAAGATTTGTTTGATCATGTTAAGTCCCTTCCTAAGAGTCGGTTCTTTTACTTGATGTATTACCGTGTATTGCTGACTTATTTTTTAGCTGTGAATCTATTTGTTGCTCTATTATTAAAAATGGTGGTCATGCCTGACTTGGGGATTCTATTTTTACTAGGAGTCATGATTCTAGCAGTAGTGGAAGCTTTTTTGCACTTACTTATTGAAATCTATTTCCCTTTAAGAAAATGGAATTTAAAGAGGGAATGTTGGAAGCACCCACGAAAATACATTGTTCCTAGTATCGTCTTCTTACTTAGTTGGAGTCTCCTTTTCTGTTTCTAAGGAATTGCCCCTTCGCTTGTATCTATACCTTAATTGTAGTATGATAGAGGAGTTGAAAAGATGCTAGAAAAGGTGGCAAGTATATGAAAGATTTTCACTTTGATGCAATTGCTGCATTTGAAAATTACGAAATCGAAAAGATGAGAGATGGCCATGTAGTGGTGACAACCAAGGTCGTGGAATCATCGCTCAATTATTATGGAAATGCGCATGGAGGCTATCTCTTTACCTGTGTGACCAAGTCAGTGGTTTGGTCGTGGTTTCTCAGGGGGTCGATGGTGTGACTTTGCAATCCTCCATCAATTACTTGAAAGCAGGGCGTCTGGGGGATGTCCTCACGATCCATGGTGAATGTGTCCACAGTGGACGGACGACTCGAGTTGTGGATGTGGATATTACCAATCAAGACGGTGCCAATGTCTGCAAGGCAACCTTTACCATGTTTGTTACGGGAGTGAGAGATGAATCCGCACAAGTACGCATTTAAAAACTATATTTTTGATTTCTATGGAACCTTAGTCGACATTGAAACAGATGAGTCTAGTCCAGTCTTATGGGATACAATGGCACAAATCTACCAATCCTATGGGGCTCATTATACAGGAGAAAGCCTGCAAGTACGCTATAAGGAGTTGGTGCAGCAAGCCGAGGAAAGTATCGCCAAAGAAAAACAAGTGACCTATCCGGAGATTGATTTGACCGTGATCTTTGTTCAACTCTATCTAGAAAGTCATCCAACTGGATCCAGTGTCCATAACCTCAAAGAGTGGGGACGTTTGATTGCACGGACTTTCCGTGTCCTTTCTCGCAAACGATTGGAGCTTTATCCTAACACGAAAGAAGTCTTAGAAGATATGAAAGCTGCAGGTTGTCGGATCTATCTCTTATCTAACTCGCAAGCTGACTTTACCAACCCAGAGATTGATTTGGTTGGTTTGAGAGAGATTTTCCATGATAGTTATCTGTCGTCAGATGCAGGGATTCGCAAACCTCAGCCTGAATTCCTCCTGAAAGTGATCAAAGAACACCAGTTGAACCCTGATAAAACGGTCATGGTAGGGAATGACTTTACTACTGATGTCGCCGTCGCGCAAAGTATTGGAATGGAGAGTATCTTGATCAATACCTTCCCATACTCTGAAGCTGAACTGCGCGAGAGGAATCAAGCAGGCGTGCGCGTGATTCGTGACATTCAAGAATTACAGGAAGATTAAAACGTATCATCCATTCTAGGAGGCC
>CAUTRO010000173.1:0-3390 GCA_963540685.1 uncultured Streptococcus sp. | reverse complement strand
ACTAGTTTTGTTCGCTTTTTATATTTGAGGTTGGACTTTTGTCCCAGCCTCTTTGTTTAAAGTTCACTATCTGATAAGCTAAAGGTATCACCGTGCTGCAAGTCTCCATACTGGTAGCCCCGTTTGAACCAGCGCATCCGTTGTTCAGAAGTCCCGTGAGTAAAGCTATCTGGTACGGAGTAGCCATAGGCTTGTTCCTGAAGAGTGTCGTCTCCGACAGCATGGGCTGCATTCATGGCTTCTTCAATATCCCCAATATCTAGGAGGTTTCGGTCTTGAATGGAGCGTGCCCAGACACCTGCTAGATAATCGGCTTGTAACTCGATGCGGACACTGATAGCATTTCGTTCCTTTTCAGAAAGTCCCTGCTGCATCCGATGGTATTTACCAAGGATCCCCAGCTCGTTTTGTACGTGGTGGCCGACTTCGTGGGCGATGACGTAGGCCATGGCAAAGTCCCCGTTAGCCTTGTATTTGCTTGTCAATTCCTTGTAGAAGCTCATATCCAAATAAATTTTCTTATCGGTTGGACAGTAGAAGGGACCAGCTGATGCTTGTCCAACCCCACAGCCTGTCTTTGTCCGTCCGGTATAGAAGACTAGTGTAGGCTCCTGGTAGGTGCGTCCTTCAGCTTGAAAAACCTTGTGCCAATGATCTTCTGTCGTTCCCAGGACCTTGCTGACGAACTGGGCGTCTGCATCGTCGACATGAGTTTGGTTGGTGCGTGTGACTTGGCTGGACTGGTAAGGTTGGGAGCTTCCGTTTCCAAAGAGTCCGCCAAGACTAGCTCCTCCCCCACCCAGAAGGACTATGAGGAGGATAATGACGATCTTGCTCTTGAAGCTTCCAGGCGATAGCAAGACCTGTAAAATTCCCCCGCCAAGGTTGCTATTGCTAGAAGATTGGGAGTAGCTTTGGCCTCGCCGATCTTCGATATTTCTACTTTCTTTTAGGTTATCACTTTTCATATGCGTCTCCTTTTGTATTATTTTACCAAAAATGAAGAGAAAACCAGAGTGATAACGCTTTATATTTGCCTTTTTCTTAGTGGGGAGATTTCTAATCTTGTCAAAACGTAGAAAACCTGCTATAATGGGGTGAACGGAGGCGTTATGGCATTAAAAAAAGCAAGTCTAGCGTGTACGGTTTGTGGGTCACGCAATTACTCCATTAAGTTGAGTGGGACGCCAAAACCAACACGTCTAGAAGTCAATAAATTCTGCAAACATTGCAGTAAGTACACCATCCATAAAGAAACACGATAGGAGAGAGTTGTGAAATTCATTAAAGATATTTTCGTCTTACTAAAAGATACAACTTGGCCAAATCGCAAGGAAAGATGGAAAAATTTTATCTCAGTGATTGAATACACCGCTTTCTTTGTAGCTTTGATTTATTTGTTTGACAAAGTCATTGCACGTGGCCTATTGCACATGATCAATTTCTTTTAAGAAAAGAAGCCAGTGGGACCCTCAGGGTCCCATTTTTTATGGCCCTTTCTAAAAAATAAATCAGCAAACCTCTTTGCATTCCTGCAAAATGTGGTATAATGAAGCTAGGAAAACGAAAGCCAAGAGGCTTTTTTTAGTATGTTCACAAAAGCTCGAGCAGGCTAAACAGAAAGAAAGGATGCCCAAATGGACAGTTTTGACAAAGGCTGGTTTGTATTACAAACCTACTCAGGATATGAAAATAAGGTAAAAGAGAATCTTTTGCAACGTGCGCAAACCTACAATATGTTGGAAAACATTTTGCGCGTTGAGATTCCAACTCAGACCGTACAAGTTGAGAAAAATGGTAAAACCAAAGAAATCGAAGAAAACCGTTTCCCAGGGTATGTCTTGGTAGAAATGGTCATGACAGATGAAGCTTGGTTTGTTGTCCGGAATACACCGAACGTTACAGGTTTCGTCGGATCACACGGGAACCGTTCAAAACCAACCCCATTGTTGGAAGAAGAAATCCGCAGTATCTTGCTCTCTATGGGTCAAACCGTACAAGAGTTTGATTTGGATGTTAAAGTGGGGGATACAGTTCGTATCATCGATGGTGCCTTCACAGACTACACTGGTAAGATCACTGAAATTGATAACAACAAGGTGAAAATGGTCATTTCTATGTTCGGTAACGATACAGTTGCAGAAGTGAATTTGAACCAAATTGCTGAATTGTAAGAACAAGAGAGAGTGGGACAGCTTCAACAGTCTGGGAGACTGTTGAAGGTTGCAGATAAAGGAAACATAGTTTCCGTCAACATAGGGCATCTTTGAAGCTTAAAAAGCGAACAAAGACTTAGGATACTTGCTTCGCAAGTTCTATCCGCCACCTCAAAGCAGTGCTTTGAGCACTCAACCACTGCGTCTTGCTCGACAATCTAAAGACAATTGAGAGGCTAGGACTTTTGTCCCAGCCTCTTTTGATGGATCATTATTGATTTTTATCTATGCCGGTGATGCCTTTCAACCGCTTGGTTTCTGCAGCAGACAGGACATTGAAGATCTTGTCTCCTTGTGTAGATAAGCTCGATTCATCTCCGTTGCTGTCTTTATAGACATAGCTGGTCCCATGTTCTGAACGCATGATGGCATAGGGTTTTCCGAGACGTTCAAGGGCGGATTTTGCTGAATCGGATTTGGAAATGCTACCAGTAGACTGGTGATTGGCATCTCCGCCTTTCAAGCGGAAGGTAATATCTGTTAGGACATTATTGTGAAAGAAAGCCATGATATCGCCATTGTCTGTTACCCAGACATTGACCCCGTCGCCAGGATTAGCACTGTCTGTACTATCCATGGGCTGACCAAAGGCTGCAACCACGTCGTCGTAACTGCTTCTAGCTTTTGGCCCACCAATCTCTTGGCCATCTTGAGTTCTTAGTACAAAACCAGTTGTAGGATGAAGGTTCTTCAGCTTTTCAATTTCAGGAATGGACGCAGCTCCAGGTACATATTGGAGAGAAGCTCCGTCATCAGGATCCATGCTGTAACGATCTGAAAAATCATCTGAGCTAGAGCTTTCAGAGGAAGTGCTGGTCTCTTTTTTAGATGATCTTTTGCTAGAAGTTGATTGGACCGATTTTTTGGAACTAGAAGCTGTTTTTGCTGGTTGCGCAGAATGAGCAGGTGAGCAAGCTGCTAGCGTCAAAAGCGAAAGAAGGCAGATTGTATAGTAACGAATGTTTTTCATAAATACCCTTTCAAATGTCCTTCGCCTATCAGGCGAGGGTTTAATTATATAATTATATAATAATCGATAAATGAGGCAAATAGCAACAAAAAACCCCCTATTGCTAGGGGGATTTTTAAAAGATAAAAGATGATAAAAAAATTTATTATCAAGGCGGTAGACGGATTTGAACCGACGATCAAGCTTTTGCAGAGCCGTGCCTTA
>CAUTRO010000172.1:0-3390 GCA_963540685.1 uncultured Streptococcus sp. | reverse complement strand
TGGGCCATGTTGTTCAGAAGAGCTTGATCGATAAAGCCATCTAGCTCTTGCATAGCCTCTTCATAGCGTTTCCCACGGAGGTCCAGACGCGCTCTAGGTCCACTCGTGTTGGAGCGTTTGACGACATTGACCTGACGTTTCTTGAGCTGAGCCGCTTCTTTTTCAACCTTGATAAGATTGAATTCTTTTTCTTCCAAGGTCATCTTGATCAAGCCGACTTGAGCCTCCCAGCGTCCATCTTTGAGTTGCTTGACTAGGGTTCCACGTTGGCCATAGCTGATAACCAGGATTTCATCTCCTACCTTAGGAGCACGCGCCTTCTTGGCTTTTTTCAAGACCTTATTTTTAGAAAGATCGACGGTCTCAGGAGCTAGTTTTTTCAACTGAGCCTTGGCCTCAATGATCTCATGTGGTTTCAACTGAGATTTAGCGTGAAGGCCTTGAAGAATACGGTCACTTTCTGAAAGAGCTAGATCCACAATTTCCTTGGCTTCTTCCCTTGCCTTATTGAGCTCTGTTTCCCTCTCTCGAGTCAGTTCGTTATAAAGCTTTCGAAGAGCGCGATTGAATTTGAGATTTTCTTGCTCCACTTCTTGAATGGTATCCAAGCGCTTGCGACTCTCTAAGGTCTGCGCCTCCAGTTTTTCAATAATCTGATTGACATCATTGTCCGTATCGGTCATCTTCATGGCATCCTGGATAATGGTCTCAGACAAGCCCAAACGGCGGGCGATCTCAAAGGCATTCGAGCGGCCAGGAACTCCTTGCATGAAACGATAGGTCGGACGCAGACTCGCTGTATCAAACTCCATACTAGCATTTTGCACCCCAGCGGTCTCAATTCCATAAGCCTTGAGCTCTGGATAGTGGGTCGTCGCCATAGTCTTAATCCCGCGCAACCTCAGGTCTTCTAGGATGGCAATGGCAAGACCGGCCCCCTCTTGGGGATCTGTCCCGGCCCCCAACTCATCCAGAAGGATCAAGGAGGCCTTATCCACTTGGTTTAAAATAGACACAATATTTGTCATATGACTGGAGAAAGTCGACAAGCTCTGCTCGATCGATTGTTCATCACCAATATCAGCAAAGACCTGTGAGAAAATCCCCACACGACTGCCTGGATCCGCTAGGATGGGAAGACCGGACTGGGCCATGATTTGCGCTAGTCCCAGCGTTTTTAGCATGATGGTTTTCCCCCCTGTATTGGGACCGGTAATCACGATTTCTGTCAAGTCCTCGGTAAAATGCAGGTCATTTGCGACGGCATTCTCAATCAAGGGATGACGCAGTTGCAAGAGCTGAATCGAGCGATTGCTGCTAACCTCTGGGACCACTGCCTTGAAATCGCACATAAATCGATACTTAGCCTTGATCAAGTCCAAGTGCCCAATAATCCAGGCGTTGTTAGCAATCTCTGCCGCATGGGGGCGTAGGCTGTCAGATAATTCCTCCAGAATCTGAAGAATTTCATACCGTTCATCTGCCCGGTGGTTGGCGATTTCTTCATTGAGATTGACCACTGCACGAGGTTCGATATAAACGGTATTCCCACTGGCTGAGATATCGTGGACCACCCCTGCAATCCGGTTGCGATAGGTGTTTTTTACGGGTAGAACATTGCGTCCATTCCGACTAGCAATCACAGCATCCGCCAGCATATCGGCCTTGCTTTTCAGCAGGTCTTGTAGAATCTCTCTGACCTGGTGTTCATTTTCCTGGATGCGGCGACGGATTTTGGCCAATTTTTCACTGGCAAAAGACTCAACAAAGCCTCCTTCGTTGATGGCTTGAAGCCCACCTTGTAGGCGGGGCAGATCCACCAAGTTGTCAAAGAGGCGATGGAGCCTTTCCAGACGAACATTTTCCAAGTTGTCGTAGAAATCCTTGAGCTCATGTGTCACCCGAAGGACTGCTTTTAGCGCTAATAATTCATCGATATTGAGGGCCGCTTCCATCTCCAAACGCTTGGCCACTGGGTGGACATCTTGAATGGTCGACACGGCAAAGCGAGGCTCTTCCAAGAGAATCTGCTCCATATCTTCTAGCTCCATAAAGGCCGTTTCAATGCTTTCTTTTTTATCAGTTGGAGTAAGGACTGCTAGCTCCATCTCCCCTTGCTCTGTCTGTAAATAGGGTTCAATGAGCTGCTTGACCTTGTCAAACTCCAGAATATCTAAGATTTTTTTATTCATTTTTCTCCTACAAAAAAAGTGAGCGTCCTTCCTTGAGTCGGACTTGTCTCACTCCTTTCTTCCTATCTTGCTCCTTAAGCCCCGACGATCGCAGCTACCCATAAATTGTGGAACAGACTTGAACTAATCGGGGTATGAAGGATGATAAAGCGGATCAATCCGCTTGCATTTAGTCTGTTTTGGATGGAAGCCATGGGAACGGTTGAGAGGACGGTTAAGCCCATCTGGATCACCAAGAGGGTTATTACCACTGCGATCACACCCGCTCCAATTTGATACTTGCGCTCCTCCAGTTTTTCTGGCTGGGGACCCAAGTGCATAAAGATTCCAATCACGCGGCCGATTAAATAAACAACCGCAAAAATCGCTACATAAGCCAGGCCTGCATAAAAAATTTCATCTAACTGAAACAAGTAGTGATTGGAATAAAAATAATTCACCGATTCTCGGGTCGGACTTGAAAAAGGGACCCATAGAGATAAAATCTTAGCCAAGCCCTTGTAACTAGCACCTGCAATCAAGAGAGCCAAGATGGTCACTAGAAAATAGTAGGCCTGCAGAATGATCCCTCTTGCATAGCCAATATAAAAGCTCCATGCCAAAATCAATAAGATTAAGAAAGTTAACATGTATCTCCTCTTATTTAGATGATTTATCCTTTAAGTCGTCTAAGGCTTTGCGACGAAAATCATCTAATTCTGTTTCTTTGTCGTCAAACTCAATCTCTCGATTCAGTTGCATAGACAAACTATTTACTGCCAATAAGATGGCGATGGTTTCATCGTCAGCCTCTGGCATTTGTTCCTTAATTGCTTGGTATTTTTCTCTTGCAACACGTTCGACTTCTTCCATAAACAAATTATCATGGTTGGTTGTTAAAGTGAGCGCTTTGTTTCCAAATGTAAATTTATATCTATTTAAGCTCGCCATAAAAATCACCTCACGGTATTATATCAAAAAAGGGGGGCTTTGTCAGTAGCAAAGGCCCTCTTCAAGGCGATTTTCTTAAGGGATTCTTTCTTCCTTTTTGTCCCCTCTCTCCCTGAATTTGTGGTACAATAGTGGTTATGGAAAGTATGACACTCACTCCGACACAGGAGCAAATCCTTGATTTTGTCCATACCTATCGCAGTTCTCTCACTCAAAGCAAGAACCCTCATATGGATTATTTCTTTCGATTAGAGGGGGCGACCGTTTC
>CAUTRO010000171.1:0-3464 GCA_963540685.1 uncultured Streptococcus sp. | reverse complement strand
GTCAAAAGCCGGGAAAGTGGCTCCGGTTATCCGAGCAGAACGGGCGGCCTTTAGAGCCTGGATCCGAGAAGGGCACCAAGGCGTCTACCGCTTTTCTCAACTCTATCTGTGGGGAATCGAGCAGGCAGATTTGGATCTCCATCCTATCAAAGAAGGCTTGCGTCAGTTGATTGGAAGTCAAGACCAGTTGCAGGATATCATTGTTGCCCTTTGGGACAACGGGGCAGTCGTGACCAAGGCGGCGCAGCAACTCTATCTCCATCGGAATTCCCTTCAATACAAGATTGACAAATGGGAAGAACTAACGGGTCTCCAACTGAAAAACCTGACAGATCTAGCGCTTTGTTACCATTTGGTTCTACAGGATGTGATGTAAAGGAATGAAGTGAGAGTTTTGTGCAACTTGCACAAAACTCTTTTTCTTTTTTGTGAGACTTGCCATAGCTTTGTAAAACGTTTTCATTTACAATAGAACTATAAACATCAAAGGAGTACCATCATGGTAGAATTAAATCTTAAAAATATTTACAAGAAATACCCAAACAGTGAACACTATTCAGTTGAAGACTTCAACTTAGACATCAAAGACAAAGAATTTATCGTTTTCGTAGGTCCTTCAGGATGTGGTAAATCAACGACTCTTCGTATGATCGCGGGTCTTGAAGACATCACAGAAGGTGAATGTTCCATCGATGGCACTGTTGTAAACAACGTGGCACCGAAAGACCGTGATATCGCCATGGTATTCCAAAACTACGCTCTTTATCCACACATGACTGTGTACGATAACATGGCCTTTGGTTTGAAATTGCGTAAATACAGCAAAGAAGATATCGACAAACGTGTACAAGAAGCAGCTGAAATCCTTGGCTTGAAAGAATTCTTGGATCGTAAACCAGCTGACCTTTCTGGTGGTCAACGTCAACGTGTAGCCATGGGACGTGCCATTGTCCGTGATGCAAAAGTATTCTTGATGGACGAACCTTTGTCAAACTTGGATGCCAAATTGCGTGTATCTATGCGTGCTGAAATCGCGAAAATTCACCGTCGTATCGGAGCTACAACCATCTACGTAACGCACGACCAAACAGAAGCGATGACCTTGGCAGACCGTATCGTTATCATGTCAGCGACTAAAAACCCAGCTGGTACTGGTACAATTGGACGTGTGGAACAAATCGGTACTCCTCAAGAAGTGTACAAAAACCCAGTGAACAAATTCGTAGCTGGATTTATCGGAAGCCCTGCCATGAACTTCATTAACGTGAAATTGGAAGGCGAACACATTGTTGCTAATGGCTTGAAATTGAGAGTTCCAGGAGGTGCTTTGAAAGTTCTCCGTGAAAAAGGCTATGAAGGCAAAGAGTTGATCTTTGGTATCCGTCCAGAAGACGTGAATACAGAAGCTGCTTTCCTTGAAACTTTCCCAGAATCAGTAGTGAAAGCAACTATCTCTGTATCTGAGTTGCTCGGTTCAGAATCTCACTTGTACTGCCAAGTTGGTGACAACGAATTCATCGCTAAAGTGGATGCGCGTGACTACCTCGAAACAGGTGCAACGATCGAACTTGGATTTGACTTGAACAAAGCTCACTTCTTCGACAAAGAAACTGAAAAAACAGTATACTAATCCATACTGATGCTATAGAGACTGAGACGATTTGTCTCAGTCTCTTTCATTTTAAGGAGACAAGAAATGGAAAAAGACTGGTGGAAGGGGAAGGTTGCTTACCAAATCTACCCAAAAAGCTTTAAAGACAGCAATGGCGATGGTGTTGGGGATTTAAAGGGAATCACGGAGAAACTCGATTACCTTCAAGACTTAGGGATTGATATTCTCTGGTTATCTCCTGTTTACAAGAGCCCTTTTATTGACCAGGGATATGATATTTCAGACTATTATGCTATTGATCCCCTTTTTGGGACCATGGAAGATATGGAAGAGTTGATTGCAGAAGGGAAGAAGCGGGGCATTTCCATCATCATGGACTTGGTGGTCAACCATTGCTCCAGTCATCACGAGTGGTTCCAAAAGGCTTTAGCGGATCCAGATGGCCCTTATGCGGATTACTTTTATTTTATCGAAAGTGACAAAGAACCCAACAACTGGGAAAGTTACTTTGGGGGCAGTGTCTGGGAGCCGGTTCCTGGCACCAATAAGTACTATCTCCATTCTTTTCACAAGGACCAGCCAGACCTCAATTGGCAAAATCCTGTCTTGCGCGAAGAAATTTACACCATGATCAACTGGTGGTTGGACAAGGGAATTGCGGGCTTTCGGATCGATGCTATTATCAATATCAAAAAGGATCTAGAATGGCGTTCGCTTCCTTCAGATCGTGCCAATGGCTTGGTCCCAGTACCGGAGTCTCTAGTGAATGCCCAATCGATTGAACCCTTCTTGCAAGAGTTAAATGAGCGGACCTTTGCCAAGTACAATGCCTTCACAGTAGGGGAAGTGTTCAATGAAACCGACGAAGAATTGCATTTCTTTATCGGAAAAGATGGCGTCTTTTCTTCGATCTTTGATTTCAAACAAACCATGCTGGGTCAGGAAGGAAAGGGCTGGTTTGACCATACTCTTCCAACAGCAGATGAACTCAAGGAAAGCATTTTCCAAGCGCATGAGCGTGCGGATAGCATTGGGGTCCTCTCAACCATCATTGAAAACCATGATGAGCCTCGTGGGGTGTCCCACTATATCGCAGAAGGTCCTGTAAACGACACCAGTAAAAAAGCCCTGGGAACCATTCAGATTTTGCGCAAAGGAATTCCTTTTATCTATCAAGGCCAAGAAATTGGGATGGAAAATCAAGTCTTTGAATCAGTGGAAGATTTTGATGATATCGCAACGATCAATGGCTACCATGTGGCTAAAGAGGCCGGTCTGAGCGAGGAAGAAGCCTTGGCGGCGATTGTCAAATATAGCCGAGACAATGCGCGGACGCCAATGCAGTGGACAGCAGATCCAGGTCTGGGCTTTAGCGATGGACCAGCCTGGTTGATCAGTCCCAAACCTGATTATTCCATCAATGTGGAAGACCAGGAAAAGGACCCTGACTCCATCTTGAATTATTATCGCCAGCTGACGGCCTTGTATCGCCATCCCCTCTATGGAAATACCATCCGGTTTGGAGATATGATCCCAGCTTATCGGGATCGTGAAAATATCATCGCCTTCGAACGTCGTGGGGACAAGCGTCTCTTAATTGTCAGCAATTTTCAAAATCGTCAAGCTAGCTTAGACTTGTCAGCTCCGATTGAAACTGTCATTTTAAATAATGTCACGGGACTCTTCCAAGAAGGAGACCAAGTGTTAGAATTGGCCCCTTACCAAACCATCGTGTTGGAATTAGCAGAATAGAAAAGAGAGTGGGACAGGGATCGGTAATTCGTTAGAATTCGATTTTGTCGTCCCACCTCCGCACAGTTGAGTAGGGCTGTAAAAGCTGATGAAATCAGCG
>CAUTRO010000170.1:0-3488 GCA_963540685.1 uncultured Streptococcus sp. | reverse complement strand
GGCCTCATCCAAAATCTTGAGCTTTGGGAAGAGTTGGAAGCTATGGATGGCTCTGTCGAAAGTATTCTCGAACATGCCGAGAGCATTATTTCTCATTCTTGTCTGGTAAAGCGGGACCATGTTGTGGCAGATGAGTTGGACAATGGTATTCGACTGTATCTCAATTTTGGGCATACGATTGGTCACGCCATTGAAGCGACAGCGGGCTATGGACAGGTCATGCATGGAGAAGCCGTCAGTATGGGGATGGTGCAAGTCTCCCGAATTGCAGAAGAAAAGGGCTTGATGCAAAAGGGAATCACTCAAAAAATTGAAGGGATGTGCAGAAAATTTGGCCTTCCGGTGGAGTATGCTAACTGGGATCAAGAAGCCCTATATCAAGCTTTGACCCATGACAAAAAAGCTCGTGGGAATAGCTTGAAACTAGTGATTGTGCCAGAATTAGGCCAAGCTGCGATTCATCAAATCCCTCTTTACGAAATGAAGGACTTTTTAGAAAGAAAGGAATAAGATCGGTATGAGATATTTAACAGCAGGAGAGTCTCATGGACCTCGACTAACTGCCATTATCGAGGGGGTTCCAGCAGGCCTTCCTTTATCTGAAGAAGATATTAATAAAGAGCTCAAACGTCGACAAGGTGGCTATGGTCGTGGTTCTCGGATGAAAATTGAGAGTGACCGTGTCGAAATCACCTCAGGGGTCCGGCATGGCTTGACCATGGGAGGTCCGATTACTCTGAACGTGACCAATCTGGATCACCAAAAATGGCTGGAAATCATGAATGTAGCACCGGTCGAAGAGAAAAAGAAAAATCTGCGAAAGATCACGAAGCCACGTCCTGGTCATGCTGACCTAGTCGGAGGGATGAAATACCGTTTTGATGATCTTCGTAATTCGCTAGAACGTTCTTCTGCCCGTGAGACGACTATGCGCGTAGCTGTTGGTGCGGTTGCTAAACGAATTCTAGAAGAGATTGGCGTGGAAGTAGCCAGCCACATTGTCAATTTTGGTGGAATCGAGATTGCAGTTCCTAAAAATCTAACCGTTTCAGAAATCAAGGAAAAGGCAGCCCAGTCTGAAGTTTCGATTGTGGTGCCAGAACAAGAAGAAGCGGTTAAGGCCTACATCGACCAAGTGAAAAAAGATGGCGATACCATCGGAGGAATTGTGGAAACCTTGGTTGGCGGTGTACCTATAGGACTAGGATCCTACGTGCAATGGGACAAGAAATTGGATGCAAAAATCGCTCAAGGAGTGGTATCCATCAATGCCTTTAAGGGAGTTGAGTTTGGTCTTGGTTTTGAAGCAGGTCGTCGAAAGGGTAGTCAGGTGATGGATGAAATCATCTGGTCTGAAGATACTGGCTATATCCGTCAAACCAATAATTTAGGTGGTTTTGAAGGGGGCATGACCAACGGTGAGCCAATTCTGGTTCGTGGCGTCATGAAGCCTATTCCAACACTTTACAAACCCTTGATGAGTGTGGATATTGAGACCCATGAGCCCTATAAGGCAACGGTTGAGCGGAGCGATCCAACGGCTCTTCCCGCTGCAGGAGTGGTGATGGAAGCAGTGGTTGCAACGGTTCTAGCAACTGAAGTTCTAGACAAATTCTCATCTGATAATCTGGAAGAATTGAAAGACGCCGTTGCCAAGCACCGGGAATTTACTAAGAATTTTTAAGAGAAAGAGTTTTCCTTTGGAGAAGAAAGTAATTTATATAGCAGGTCTGGGCTTGATTGGCGCTTCTCTAGCGCTAGCGATTAAGAGAGCCCACCCAAATGTAACCGTTCTTGGTTACAATCGTAGCGAAGCGTCCCGAAATATTGCCCTTGAAAGAGGAATGGTAGATCAAGTAACGGATGATTTCGCAGCCTTTGCCCCGTTAGCGGATGTGATTATCTTGGCCCTTCCCATCAAGCAAACCAAGTCGTATTTAGAAATCTTGGCTGGCTTGAATTTGAAAGACCAGGTACTGGTGACAGATGCAGGCTCTACCAAGGCAGAAATTGTAGCACAAGCTGAAAAGGTGTTTACAGATAAGGCCGTACGCTTTGTGGGTGGGCATCCCATGGCTGGTAGTCATAAGACAGGGGCCGCAGCAGCAGATGCAACCTTATTTGAAAACGCTTATTATATTTTTACTCCTTCAAGCTTGACCACAGGAGGAGCTATGGAAGAGTTGGAAGACCTTTTGAGTGGATTGGGTTCCCGCTTTATCGAAATCGATGCTGAGGAACACGATCTGGTCACTTCGCAGATCAGCCATTTTCCCCATATTTTAGCATCCACTTTGGTCGAGCAGGCCGTCGCTTATGGGGAAGAACATGAAATGACTCGTCGTTTTGCGGCTGGGGGATTTCGGGATATGACACGGATTGCTGAAAGTGAGCCAAGTATGTGGACCTCTATTCTCCTGTCTAACTCGCAAGCTATTTTGGAGCGGATTGCTGATTTCAAAGAGCGTTTGGATCAGGTGGCTAAGACGATTCAAGCAGATAACGAAGAGGCCATTTGGTCATTTTTCCATGAGGGATGCAAGCACCGAAAAGAAATGCAGATCCACCAGCGTCCTGGACGCGATAGTGCCTATGATCTCTTTATCGATGTTCCAGATAAGGAAGGAGTCATTCTGGAGGTTCTGCAAATTCTAGAAGGGATCTCATTGGTCAATATTCACATCAATGAAGAGAATCGGGAAGATATCCACGGGATTTTGCAGCTAACCTTCAAAAATGCAGAGGATCAGAAGCGGGCCCAATTATTGATCAGCCAGGCGACGTCTTATACTGTCCTTGCTCGCTAGGTCTAAAGTAGGATTTGCGACTAAATCCCTGCTTCATTTTAGGAATTTATAGGGAAAAGCAGTATAATAGAAGTATCTTATCTGTAAAGGAGCCCATCTAATGGCAAATATTTATGATATCGCAAATGAACTTTCTCGAACTCTTCGAGACCTTCCTGAATACAAGGCAGTTGTAGAAAGCAAGGAAGCAATCGAAGCAAATCCAGAAGCTAAAACATTGTTTGATGAATATGTCGCTTTCCAAAATCAATTGCAAGGCTTGCTACAATCCGGACAACTTCCAACAGAAGCTGTGCAACAAGAAATGAAAGACTATATGGAGAAGATCCAGGCAAGTCCAATTCTGAATGAATTTTTTACCAAACAACAACAATTATCTATTTATCTTGCGGATCTCGAAAAGATTATTTTTGAACCCATTCAAGATTTATACAAATAAGAAGGATGAATAAAAAGGGGAAAGGTGATCCCCTTTTTTCTTACTCTCATTTTCTATAGTATTTGATATATGTTTTTTATTTTGTCAAGAATTTTGTCTGAAAATGATGGACGGGACTGGTAGAAGATGATATAATTGGTTTTACATAATAAAAATATTCACAAACTTGGGATGCTACACGATTGTTCTTTTGTTGACTAAAGTGTCTAATGATTGAGCAAACCGAGTATTTGTTTTCCGTT
>CAUTRO010000169.1:0-3489 GCA_963540685.1 uncultured Streptococcus sp. | reverse complement strand
AAAACTGGCGGAAAACAAGTTAAAGTTGAAGTTGGTCAAGCAGTTTACGTTGAAAAATTGAACGTTGAAGCTGGTCAAGAAGTTACTTTTAACGAAGTTGTTCTTGTTGGTGGTGAAAACACTGTTGTCGGAACTCCACTTGTTTCAGGAGCTACTGTTGTTGGAACTGTTGAAAAACAAGGAAAACAAAAGAAAGTTGTTACATACAAGTACAAACCTAAAAAAGGTAGCCACCGTAAACAAGGTCACCGTCAACCTTACACTAAAGTTGTCATCAACGCAATCAACGCTTAATTTTTAGGAGAACACATGATACAAGCAGTCTTTGAACGAGCCGAAGATGGCGAGCTGAGGAGTGCAGAAATCACTGGGCACGCTGGAAGCGGTGAATATGGCTTTGATGTCGTGTGTGCATCGGTTTCGACTCTAGCCATTAACTTTGTCAACTCTGTTGAGAAATTTGCAGGCTACGAACCGAATCTAGAATTAAACGAAGAAGAAGGTGGCTTCCTTCGGGTCACTATCCCGACAGATATTCCACCACATCAAAGAGAAATGACCCAACTATTCTTTGAATCATTTTTCTTAGGGATGGCAAACTTATCGGAGAACTCTTCAGAGTTCGTCCAAACAAGAGTTATCACAGAAAACTAACATGGAGGAAAACAATTATGTTGAAATTGAATCTTGCTAACTTGCAACTTTTCGCCCACAAAAAAGGTGGAGGTTCTACATCAAACGGACGTGATTCACAAGCGAAACGTCTTGGAGCTAAAGCAGCTGATGGACAAACTGTAACAGGTGGATCAATCCTTTACCGTCAACGTGGTACACACATCTACCCAGGTGTAAACGTTGGACGTGGTGGAGACGATACTTTGTTCGCAAAAGTTGAAGGCGTAGTACGCTTTGAACGCAAAGGTCGCGATAAAAAACAAGTTTCTGTTTACCCAATCGCAAAATAATTGCTTTGAATAGCATAAAATAAGGCTTTCCGATTGATTCGGAGGCCTTTTTTCTTTCTTTTTTGATTAATTAATTTGTTTAAGTCTGTTAATATAATGTTTGAATTTATGTTTTTGAAAAAATATAGTATAATAGAGACAACTATAGTAGGAATGGAAGTAGGACCATGAAAGATAGTAGACACGTTGAAATTCTTCAGGAGTTGGATCGAAAAAGTGTGGTTTCGGTCAAAGAGCTCAAGGAACTCTTTGGAGTGACAGATATGACCATTCGTCGGGACCTGATTGATCTTGAAAAACAGGGGCTTTTGGTTCGTGTACATGGTGGTGCCCATAAAAAGGTCAAAGATAGCTTATTAGAAGCTTCTCACAGTGAAAAAAATCTTATCAATATTGATGAAAAACGGACTATTGCCCGAAAATGTGCAGAGTTGATCGAGAATGGTGATACCATCTTTATTGGGTCTGGTACGACAACAGATTTTATCGGCGATTATTTGGATGGAAAAGAAATCAGTATTGTCACCAATTCCCTCCCAATTTTTGAGAAACTAAAGGATATTCCGAATTATGATTTGATCTTAGTTGGAGGTCGCTACCGGGTAAAAACGCAAACTTTTGTCGGACAGTTTGCTAACAAGTTGTTAAAAGAAATCAAGGTCTCTAAAGCTTTTATTGGGGTCAATGGTATCGATGGGCATAGTGTCTCAACAGCTAATGAAGAAGAGGGAAATGGCAATGCCATTATTCTAAACAATGCGATTGAGAAGTATGTGGTAGCTGATAACAGCAAGTTTGATAGTTATTCTTTCTATAGTTTTTATCGGGTGGAAGATTTAAAAGCCATCATTACAGATGATAGCATCCCAAAGAAAATCAAGGACAAATATGCCTTGTATACGAAAATTATTTAACATCAGAGGCTGGGACAAAAGTCCTAGCCTCTTTTTGATGTTGGTTTGTCAAGCAAGACGCAGTAGTTGAGTGGGCTCTACTGTGCGGAAGTGGGACGACGAAATCGAATTCTAACGAATGACCAATTTTTGTCCCACACCCTTTTTACTTTTTTAATGATGTTGGAAATACTACAGATAGAGCTGATTTAGAAAAAGATACAAACATAAATAAACAAAATTAGACAAAAAATGATTGACATTCAATCAATATAGTGATATACTGAAGCTATAAAATAAGTAGTTAGATAAGGAGGTGGCAACAATGGGATTAAATCAACTCTTTAACAAAGATCTTGTCTTTTGTCTACAAGCCAAGGATCAAACAGATCTCTTTGAGCAGGTAGCAAGCTTATTGGAAGAGCGACAGATTGTGACACCAACCTATCGTTCCGCTTTGATTGAGCGTGAAAAGTCATTCCCGACTGGTTTAGACATGGAATTTCTTGGTAAGGATTTACCAAATGTGGCGATCCCGCACACAGACATTGTCCATAATCTCACAGAGAATGTGGTCGTGGTTCGTTTGGATCAACCCGTAACCTTCCATAATATGATTGCTCCAGATAAGGAAGTTCAAGTTTCACTCTTATTCTTCATTATCAATAATTCGAGCTCTAGCCAAACAAATATTTTGGCCCAGTTGATGGATTTCTTTACATCTAACGGAAATCTCGAAGCTCTATCGAAATTGGATAGTGAAGATAAGCTTTATCAATACATTACGGAAACTATTTCCTAAAACTTTGTAAATATTTATAATGGAGGACATCCAAATGATTAAAATTTTAGCTGCCTGTGGTGCAGGCGTCAACTCTAGCCATCAAATCAAAAATGCGCTAGAAGAAGAATTGTCAAACCGTGGTTATGATGTGCGTTGTGATGCTGTCATGGTCAAAGACGTCAATGAAGATTTGATTTCTGGTTATGATATTTTTACTCCAATCGCTGCAACTGATTTGGGATTCGATCCTGGTATTCCAGTTGTGGAAGCAGGACCAATTTTGTTCCGTATTCCAGCAATGAGTGCGCCAGTCTTTGATAATATCGAAGCAGCCATCAAAGAACATGGATTAAGTTAATATTTTTTTAGATAGGTATGTAAGCGTTATCCAAAAATAAAATTGGGAACGATAACAGTGTAATTTAAAACAATTCATAAATCGGGAGGATTTATTATGAATGGCATTATTCAATTTGCCAATACGTTTTTCAAACCCATCCTAGACATGGGTGCACCGATCATCATGTTGATCGTCCTAACTCTATTGGCTCTCTTATTTGGAGTAAAATTCTCCAAAGCTCTTGAAGGTGGTATTAAGCTTGCCATCGCCCTTACTGGTATCGGTGCGATCATCGGTATGTTAAATGGCGCTTTCTCAGCATCTCTTGCTAAGTTCGTTGAGAACACTGGTATTCAATTAACCATTACCGACGTTGGTTGGGCACCTCTTGCGACCATCACTTGGGGTTCTGCTTGGACACTTTACTTCTTATTGATTATGTTGATCGTCAACGTGGTCATGCTTGCCATGAAGAAGACAGATACGCTCGATGTCGATATCTTTGAT
>CAUTRO010000168.1:0-3505 GCA_963540685.1 uncultured Streptococcus sp. | reverse complement strand
TTGGAGAGCTAACTGATGGTATTTTTCTATATCAATTTCCTGTGTCATCCTCTATTTCCTCTTCTAAACAATAGAAAGATTATACCACAAAGATCGTAAAAAAGAGAGTGGGACAGAAATCAGTCATTCGTTAGAATTCGATTTCTGTCCCACTCTCTAAATCTTATTCTTCATCCATTGATAATACAGACAAGAAGGCTTCCTGCGGTACTTCTACCGAACCGATGGCCTTCATCCGTTTCTTACCGGCTTTTTGTTTTTCAAGAAGCTTGCGTTTCCGTGAGACGTCCCCACCATAACACTTGGCCAAGACGTTCTTACGAAGGGCCTTGATATCAGTACGGGCCACAATCTTATGACCGATGGCCGCTTGGATGGGCACCTCAAACTGTTGACGAGGGATAATCTTCTTGAGCTTTTCAACAATCAACTTACCACGTTCATAAGCAAAGTCCTTGTGGACGATAAAGCTGAGGGCATCGACGGTATCCCCATTGAGGAGAATATCCATCTTAACCAATTTAGATGGACGGTATTCAGACAACTCATAATCAAAGCTAGCATAACCACGAGTAGACGATTTCAATTTATCAAAGAAATCAAAGACAATTTCCGCTAGTGGGATTTGATAGATGACATTGACCCGATTTTCGTCGATGTAATCCATGGTCACAAAGTCCCCACGTTTGCGTTGGGCCAATTCCATGACCGCTCCGACAAACTCTTGCGGTACCATAATTTGTGCTTTCACATAAGGTTCTTCAATCGAAGCGATCTTGGTTGGATCTGGAAACTCAGATGGGTTAGACACGTCAATTACTTCTCCATCTGTCAAATTGACCTTGTAGATTACTGACGGTGCCGTCATGATCAAATCAATGTTGAATTCGCGCTCCAAGCGTTCTTGGATAACATCCATGTGAAGGAGTCCCAAGAAACCACAACGGAAACCAAAACCAAGTGCTTGAGAAGTCTCAGGCTCAAATTGAAGACTGGCATCATTGAGTTGCAACTTTTCCAGTGCTTCACGAAGGTCATTGTATTTGTTGGATTCGATTGGGTAAAGACCCGCAAAGACCATTGGGTTCATTTGCTTGTAGCCATGAAGAGGCTCAGCTGCTGGGTTGGTAGCCAAGGTCACAGTATCCCCGACACGAGTATCTGCAACGGTCTTGATAGAGGCTGCAATATAACCAACGTCTCCTGTGGCAAGGTAATCACGACCAACCGCTTTAGGGGTGAAAATCCCAACTTCCGTCACATCAAAGGTTTTGCCATTGCTCATCAATTGAATCTTGTCGCCTGGTTGAACCATCCCGTTGACAACCCGTACCTGAAGGATCACCCCACGATAGGCATCATAGACGGAGTCAAAGATCAAGGCTTGAAGGGGTGCTTCAACATCACCTGTCGGAGCAGGAACTTTCTCGACGATTTGTTCCAAAATCTCTTCGATCCCGATACCAGCCTTGGCAGAAGCTAGAACTGCCTCACTGGCATCCAAGCCGATGACATCTTCTACTTCTGTGCGCACACGTTCTGGATCTGCTGCTGGCAAGTCAATTTTGTTAATAACTGGCAGGATCTCCAAATCATTGTCCAAAGCAAGGTAAACATTGGCTAGAGTCTGGGCTTCAATCCCTTGAGCGGCATCCACTACGAGAATCGCTCCCTCACAGGCAGCGAGCGAACGAGACACCTCATAAGTAAAGTCCACGTGCCCCGGTGTGTCAATCAAGTGGAAGATATAGGTCTCACCGTCCCTGGCGGGTTAGTTCAACTCTATGGCATTCAGCTTGATGGTAATCCCAAGTTCCCGTACCAGGTCAATGCTATCTAGGAGTTGGGCTTGCATCTCCCGACTAGACACGGTTTCGGTTTTTTCTAAAATTCGATCGGCCAAGGTTGATTTCCCGTGATCAATATGGGCGATGATCGAGAAGTTCCGAATCTTCTCTTGTCGTTTTTTTAATTCTTCAAAATTTGGCATAATCATCTTCCTAGTAATTTAATCGTACTCTTCATTATAACAAAAAAGATAGGCCTTTGCCTATCTTAATTCATTATTTTCAAAAATCGCTTCTGCGTTTTATTTCCCTCATAGCCTATTCGTTCGTAAAAGACATGGGCTTCTTTTCGATGAGATGCAGAATTTAAACGGATAAAAGCAGAATGCCTGCTTTTGGCAAGTTCTTCAACTCGCTCCATCAATTGGCGACCGATCCCATGTCCTTGAGCAGAAGGAAAAACCGCTAGACCTAAAATATTTAGACCGGCATCACTATAAAGACTTTCATAAACCTCTGCTTCGACATAACCAAGAATTTTGCCTGTTTGGTCCTCTTCGTATACAAAGCAAAAGTGACCCGAGTCTGGCAGATTGAATTTTTCGATCTGAGCTGCCACTTTCTCAAGGGTCGAATCATACCCTAATGTTTGGTGACACAAATCTCGAATTTGACCTGCATCTTTGACTTGAACGCTACGAATCATGCCACAACCTCCGTGAATTCTTTGATTTTATCTTAGACCTTTTTCCTCAAAAAGTAAAGGAAAAATAAATAAAATTTCAATTAAAAATCCGATTTATATCAAATCGATCTTTTTTCACATTTATCAGGGATTTCTATTTACTTTTTCGATTTAATTCATTATAATAGAAAAGGTAAATACAAGGAGGTGAGTACGTTGGCCAGAGGTCGTGGAAAAGCAAGTCCTCAAGACAAAGAGGCATTACGGATTATATCGGAAAAGATCAGAGAATTACTGAAAGAACAAGGGAAAAAGCAGATCGAATTATCTCGTATTACTGGAATTCCTGCTAGCACCTTGACTGGATATGTAAAAGGAACTTCTCTTCCCGTTCCTGAAAATTTGGAGAAGATTGCTGCCTTTTTTCAGGTAGCAGTTGCTGAAATTGACCCTCGATTACGCAATGATTTTGTGGTCATTGATTCAGAAATTGAGCGATTGTATAAACAACTCGATGAAGGAAATCAGGAGAAGCTTCTTTCTTATGGCAAGAGTCTCTTAACCCATCAGAAAGAAAGACAGAAGATTGAAAAGCAATACCACTCTTATTCTATCTATGATTCTTTTGCATCTTATCAAAATCAGAAGCAAGCAGATATCGTCTGGTTTGATCAAAAGATTCCTTACGATTTAGCTTTTTGGATTCATACGGACTCCCTGGAGCCCAAATACGAAAAAGGAGCTGTTGTGCTCATCAAGCAAACCTACTACGATCAGGCAGGAGCTATTTATGCCATTGATTTTGATGGGCAAACCTTGATCAAGCGTGTATTTCGTGAGGCCAACGGTATTCGACTGGTTTCCCTCAATAAGAAATATAGCGATCAGATCATTCCTCTGGATGAGGAACCTGGAGTGATCGGTAAGGTCATCGATGGCTTTGTTCCTCTCGATCTGGAGGAGATTAAATGATAAAATTAATTGCGATTGACTTAGATGGCACTCTCTTACACGAGGATAAGTCTTTATCCAA
>CAUTRO010000167.1:0-3507 GCA_963540685.1 uncultured Streptococcus sp. | reverse complement strand
GTGATACAGCAGCTGCGAGAGACTATGATATCTCAGGCGGTGGTTGGGCACCTGACTACCAAGATCCATCGACTTACCTTGAAAGTATCAGCCCAGTTAATGGTTCAGTATCTTACTATTTTGGTATTGATGCAGGTTCAAACAACCCAGCCATTGCAGCAGTTGGTTTGGATCAATATGCGAACATGTTGAAAGATGCCGATGCTGAATTGTTGGATCAAGCAAAACGCTACGAAAAATATGCAGCAGCACAAGCTTGGTTGACAGATAGCTCGATTACGCTTCCAACTGTTTCTAATGGTGGTTCTCCAATGATTCAACGTACCGAACCAAACAGCCCAGCTTCTTAAAGGGTAGGTACTAAAGGAACTGGATCATTCTACAAATACCTTGAAATGTCTAAAGATGTTGTCACAACAAAAGATTTTAACAAGGCCAAAGAAGAATGGTTAAAGAAAAAAGCAGAATCCAATAAAAAAGCTCAAGAAGATCTCAAAGATCACGTTGAGAAGAAAAAATAAATAATCCATCATTGTTCCATCAATGAGGATAAAAAAAGTCGGAGCCTTCATGTGAGGGTTCCGGTTTTTTAGTTCTCGAATGTTAGTTTGTCTCGTCCTTTTAGATGAAAGATAAATCAATCACCCGCTATTGAACTGCACCCAAAATGATCGATTTTTGGGTATAGCTCATAGACGGGTGATGATCATTCTATTCACTAAATCTTAAAAAATAGCCATCTGGGTCTAGAACTGCAAATTCATGAGGATAAATATACTGTTCACCAACACGAAATTTTCTTTTGGTCAATGGGCGATAAATAGGATAGTTGGCTTCTAACAATTTCTGATAGAGCCTAGGGACATCCTCTATACCAAAGGAGATGTTGACTCCTCGACCGAATGGATAGGTCAGTTCAGCTAATTCTTCAACTGTCCCCTCCTCTAGCATGAGCTGGCAATCTTCAAGAGACAGGAAGAGAAAGTTTTCTTCTGGGCGCTCGTATTCGATGGTGAAACCGAGCAAATCACAGTAGAAGGAGCGGGACTTTTCTAAATTCGAGACCATAAACTCGGGAATAACGGCGTTGTAGTTCATAAAGAAAATCCTTAAAGTTCAATCTCCAAGACAATCGGTGTGTGGTCTTGGCGTGCGCCTGAGTCAATCATATCTGATTTAGTAACCTTATCTGCAATGCGGTTTGAGGTCAACCAATAGTCGATTCTCCAGCCTGTATTGTTGATTTTAGAAGTCTTGCTGCGTTGTGCCCACCAAGTGTAACGCTCCGGCACATCGCCGTGGAGGTAGCGGAAAGTATCTGTAAAGCCTGCTGATAAAAGGTTGGTAAAGCCTGCACGTTCTTCGTCTGTGAAACCTGGTGAACGACGGTTGCTGGCTGGGTTGGCAAGGTCGATTTCCTTGTGGGCAACGTTGTAGTCTCCAGTAGCAAGGACAGGTTTTTCTTTGTCTAACTCAGCCAAATATTCCGCATATTTGACATCCCAGACTTGACGTTCTGCTAAGCGTTTAAGGCCATCACCGGCATTAGGAGTATAGACTTGAGTCACAAAGAAGTGATCAAATTCCAGAGTGATGATACGGCCTTCCAAGTCCATGGTCGAAGGAGCACCGATCTCTGGGTAAGTCACAATTGTGGTCAGCTCTTTTTTATAGAGGAACATGGTTCCAGCATAGCCTTTACGAGCCGGCTCTTGAGAGGAACGCCAGGTATTTTCGTAGCCAGGGAAGAGTTCCTCAAGGATTTCGAGGTGTTTTTTGGTTGGACCTTTGGCAGATAACTTGGTTTCTTGAATAGCAATGATATCTGCATCCTCAGCGACCAAAGTTTGAAGGACTTCTTGAGAGAGTTTAGCGCGTGCTGAATCGCTGGTTAATGCAGCATTGAGCGAGTCGATATTCCATGAAATGAGTTTCATTGTGTTTCCTTTTCTTGACATAATTGATAATTTTATTATAACAAAATTTTAATGATTTTCTGATCAGAATGCCTTGAAAACTCTTATGAAATCAATTATGATAGCTGGAATTCATTTGGATGGTTGTGCGTGCGGGGTATGAAAATCCTAAGTAGCTGATCATGACAGATGGCGTGGATCAGCTTGAAATTTTGGAAACAATTGGGAAAAATGAAGAGTGGTTGCTGGCTGAATTGGAAAAAGAAGGCTATGACAGTGTTCAGGATATTTTCATTGCTGAGTATGACAAAGGAACGATCAACGCGGTGACCTATGAAAAGAAGAGATTGGGCGAACAGGTCCAATCTTTTTTCCTTGCAAAAAAGGAGAAAAGGGACCTTCCTTTTCTTGAGATACTCTTAGAAAAATAGTAAAATGGAATGTAAGTGTTCATTAGAAAAGAAGGAAAAACCATTTCATGAAGAAAAAAATACGGAAGTTTGAAAATCAATCGATTACACGCAGACTGTACCTGCTGTTTAGTTTGATTTGCCTTCTTTTTTTGGCTCTCATTGCCAGGCTTGGCTATATGCAGATCACTCACCAAGCCTACTATACAGATAAGTTGGCAAAAGCTACGAAAAAGACGGTCAAACAGGGGAGTGTGCGAGGGCAAATCTATGATGCCACTGGTAAGCCTCTGGTGGAAAATGTTGGCAAACAAGTCTTGACCTTTACGCGCGATCGTAAAATGACAGCCCAAGAAATGCGAGAGACCGCAGGGAAACTCTTGCAGTATGTGGATGTAGAAAATCCTCAAGTAACCGAACGGCAAGAAGTGGATTACTATCTAGCCAATACCAAAGTCTACCAGGAGGTTGTCGGCCACTTACCTGAGAAAAAGAAATTTGATACAGATGGCAATCGTCTACCAGAAGCTAAGATCTATCAAGCGGCAGTAGAGAGTGTTGATCCTTCCAAACTTGGTTACACAGAAGATGAGAAAAAGATCATCTATCTCTATAGTCAGATGAATGCTGTAGAGAATTTTGCCACAGGAATCATTACGACACAATCCCTGGGAGCTGAGCAAATCGCGACCATCGCTGCCGATAGTCAAGATCTTCCAGGGATTGGGATTACGACCAGCTGGGATCGCAAGGTTCTGGATACTCCTTTAGCCTCTATCATCGGTACGGTTTCGACCGAGCAGGCAGGACTTCCAGCAGAAGAAGCCGAGGACTATGTCAAAAAAGGCTACGCTCTTAATGACCGAGTCGGAACGTCTTATCTCGAAAAGGAATACGAGGAGGTCCTCCAAGGAAAGCGCAGTGAAAAAGAAATTCTCCTGGATAAAAATGGCAACATGGAGAAAGTGGTGGATATTTCAAAAGGAGCTAAGGGGGAGAACCTCAAGCTCTCGATTGACTTGGATTTCCAAAAAGGGGTGGAAGATATTCTTCGCTCGGCATTTAGCGCAGAGTTGCAAGCTGGAAATGCGACCTACTCTGAAGGTGTCTATGCTGTAGCCCTTGAGCCTGATACAGGGAAAGTCCTTGCCATGGCAGGCATTAAGCACCAGGCTGGTAGC
>CAUTRO010000166.1:0-3543 GCA_963540685.1 uncultured Streptococcus sp. | reverse complement strand
AGTACTTGGTTTGGGACCAAGGTGTCGCAGGTTCGAATCCTGTCTTCCCGATAGTATTTAGAAAAGTCTAATGTTTTCATTAGGCTTTTTTTGTGATTGTATTTCAATGATTGACAAGAAAAAAGAGCTTTCGCTCTTTTCAACTTTATTTGTTTCGCAGTTCAACATAACGGTTATACCAAATTTTGATGTATTCCTCTGAAAAAGGGCCTTTGTTTTGGTTTATCCAATCAACTAGTACTTTAACATTTTCCTTTAAAATGTAATCAATGTTATCTGAATAGCGCATTTTTTCTTTATGTTGCTCATATTCTTCAACATCTAATAATTTTTTTTCACCGTTTGTAAAGACCTTGACATCGAGATCGTAGTCGATGTATTTTAAGGCTTCCTGGTCGATATGAAATGGACTTGCTAAATTACAGTAGTAGGACACACCATTGTCACGGATCATGGCGATGATGTTAAACCAATATTTTTTATGGAAATAAACAATTGCTGGTTCACGGGTAATCCAACGTCTGCCATCACTTTCAGTCACAAGTGTATGATCATTTACTCCAATAATTGCATTTTCGGTTATCTTTAATACCATGGTGTCACGCCATGTTCGGTGTAAACTGCCATCATGTTTATAACTTTGAATTGTAATAAAGTCGCCTTCTTTAGGTAGTTTCATAACTTACCAACTTTCTACAATCTAAGTATATCCTCTATATTGTATCATATTTTTTCAAATTTTTTTCGTTTTTTTCTACGATATTTTCAATTTGATTGGATTGAAAAAGGTTTTTAATCTAAAAATTCTCTGATGGCTGATTTAATATCCGCATAATCGTAACCTTTTCTTGCTAGTGCTTGGGTTAAACGTTGCTGTAGATCATATCCTTCATATTTCTTACTGTATTTACGGTATTGTTTATCTAACTCTTTTAGGATGAGGTCATTAGTTGTTTCTTCATCTGCCTCGACTTCGAGATTTTGGAATGCTATTTTTGCTTTGCTATAGGTAAAGCCTTTTGCAATGAGTCCTTGGATGATTTTCGTTTCATTGGCTTTTAATGGGTATTTTCCTTGGTATTTCTTTTGGAGTTTTATTGCGGTACGGCTGATAACTTCTGTAAAATCATAGTCAGCAAGAATTTCTTGAAGGGGTGACTTTGTGATTCCTTTTTGTTGGAGCTTTTGTTCTAATAAGACAGGGCCCTTATCGCCACTGAGCAGGTTGGTCTCTATCAGGTTTCTTGCATATTGACGATCATCCAACCACTTTTCATCTGTTAGGTGTTGGACAACTTTATCAATAATGATACTATCAATCTCATACTTTGTAAGGTAGTCTCGGACTTCTTTTGTTGTCCGACTTTTAAAAGAAAGATGGTAAAGGGCCAGGTTTTTTCCATAGGAGTATTGAGCAAACTCTTTGATTTCTTTTAGTTCCTCTTCACTGATTTCTTTGTCTTTGGAGAGAAAAAATTTGACGATTGTGTCTTCTGTAATATAAAGTTTTTGATCATTGTCTAATTCAAGAAGGTAGAGTCTTTTTTTCTTTTCTATTTTTGTTATTTTCATGTTTTTATTATACCGAAAAATGTGTTAAGATAGGGATATGAACGTTAAAGTAAAACAAAAAATTCCTTTGAAAATTAAACGAATGGGAATTAATGGGGAAGGGATTGGCTTTTATAAAAAAACACTTGTCTTTGTGCCAGGTGCCTTGAAGGGCGAAGATATTTTCTGCCAAATTACCAGTGTCAAGAAAAATTTTGCGGAAGCCAAACTCTTATCTGTCAATAAGGCGTCTAAGTATCGGGTGACGCCCATGTGTGATATCTATGAGACCTGTGGTGGTTGTCAAATCATGCATCTGAAGTATGATAAGCAGCTGGAGTTTAAGACAGATTTATTGCAACAGGCTTTGAAAAAGTTCTCACCTGAAGGCTTTGAACAGTATGATATTCGGCCAACAATCGGAATGCAGGAGCCTCTTTACTATCGGGCAAAATTGCAATTTCAAACAAGGAAATTTAAGGGCCAGGTGAAGGCGGGGCTTTATGCTCAAAATTCGCATTATTTGGTGGAATTAAAAGATTGTTTGGTTCAAGATCCGGTTATTCAAGCTATTGCCAATGATCTTGCGGATTTATTGACCTACTATCAGATTCCGATTGCAGATGAGAGAAAAGAACTGGGGGTCAGAACCATGATGGTTCGACGGGCTCGGAAGACTGGTCAGGTTCAGCTGATTGTGGTCACTAGTCGTCAGATTAATGTAAACAATTTAGTAGAGGACTTGATCAAGAAACACCCTGAGATTGTTACCGTTGCTGTTAATAAAAATACGTCTCGATCAAGCGAGATCTATGGGGAACAAACGCAGATTATTTGGGGAGAAAAGGCTATACTTGAAGGCGTTTTGGATTATGAATTTTCTCTGTCTCCACGTGCCTTTTATCAACTGAATCCGGAGCAAACCCAAGTATTGTATAGTGAAGCGGTTAAGGCTTTGGATGTATCGCCAGAGGATCATCTGATTGATGCATATTGCGGGGTTGGAACGATTGGATTTGCTTTTGCTAATCGAGTGAAAAGTGTTCGGGGGATGGATATCATTCCTGAAGCGATTGAAGATGCTAAATACAACGCTAAGCAGATGGGATTTGAGAATACCCACTATGAGGCTGGAACTGCAGAAGAGATCATTCCCCGCTGGTACCAAGAAGGCTATCGAGCAGATGCTGTGATTGTGGACCCGCCTCGTACGGGTTTAGGGGCAAAATTGATCGAGACCTTATTGCACTATGCACCTGAAAAGATGGTCTATGTTTCTTGTAATGTTTCCACCCTAGCACGAGACCTTGTAGACTTGACCAAGGTGTATGATGTTGTCTACATCCAGTCAGTAGATATGTTTCCCCATACAGCTCGGACTGAGGCTGTGGTGAAGTTAGTCAAGAAAGTTTAATAGAACAGGAATCAACAATGGATATTTGGGAAATCATGTATGAAAAGGCCAAGGCCCTCTATCGTCCCCATGAAGTATCTGATTTTGTCTATGCGCAACACGTGGTTGCGGCTATTGAGGCAGAGGATGGACAAATTTTTACAGGCTTTTGTATGGAAGGGACTTGTGGAGTCTTCCATTTGTGTGCGGAACGAGCGGCTCTCTTTAATATGTACCAAGCATCTGGTCAAACCAAGGTAAAACGAATTTTAGCCTTCCGAGATCGACCACCTTATGGTGGCGGCTCTGGAATGCCTTGTGGGGCTTGTCGAGAGTTCTTAATGGAACTTGATCCAGCCAATAGCCAGTTGGTGTTTATGGTCGATTATGAGAGTCGGAAGACTATTACTCTGGGAGAGTTGATGCCCTTTTGGTGGGGGGAAGAACGGGCCAATCAGAGGGCTGAGGAGCTTTCCCAGGAGGAGTCTTAGTTTCCCAGAAGCTAAGATGAGAGAAGAAATGTGAGAGTGAGAAATGGACAATAAAATTGATGTATCGATTCCAGTTGCTCAAGTCATTGATCAACATCCGGAAGTATT
>CAUTRO010000165.1:0-3576 GCA_963540685.1 uncultured Streptococcus sp. | reverse complement strand
GAAAAGATGCCTTCTGAGTTTCAGGAGGCTTTACCAATATTAGAGAAGATTAAAGCAGCTGGTTTTGAGGCTTATTTTGTGGGGGGATCCGTCCGAGATGCTCTCTTGGATCGTCCGATTCATGATGTCGATATCGCTTCCTCCTCCTATCCAGAGGAAACCAAGGCGATTTTTGACCGAACAGTAGATATCGGTATCGAACACGGGACCGTCCTGGTTCTTGAAAATGGTCAAGAGTATGAAATTACAACCTTCCGGACGGAGGACGTCTATGTTGATTATCGCCGTCCAAGCTCCGTGTCTTTTGTCCGCTCGCTAGAAGAAGACCTCAAGCGCCGCGATTTTACCGTCAATGCCTTTGCCTTAAATGAAAAAGGAGAGATTGTTGATCTCTTTCATGGGTTAGCAGATTTAGAAAATAAGGTCCTGCGGGCTGTTGGGCTTCCTCATGAACGTTTTCATGAAGATGCGCTCCGGATCATGCGTGGCTTTCGTTTTCAAGCCAGTCTTGGCTTTGAATTAGAAGCCGCAACCTTTGATGCCATGAAGGAGTGTGCTCCCTTACTAGAGAAGATTTCTGTAGAGCGCACCTTCATCGAGTTTGATAAGCTCTTGCTTTCCCCATACTGGAGACAAGGCTTGGAGGCCATGCTGGCATGCCAAGCCTACCACTATCTGCCAGAGTTGAAGAATCGCAAAGAAGCGATCGAGCGTTTGTTTGACATAGAGCTGGAATATACTTTTTCAACTTCTGAGCAAGCCTGGGCGGCTCTGGTCTTAGCGCTCGATATTCAAGATATTCCAAAATTCTTTAAGAAATGGAAGACCTCTAGAGAGTTTGCCAAGACCGTGGAGCAGATCGTGGAGATCCTAAAGCTTCGAGAAAAAGGAAGTCTAGATAAGCGTGCATGCTACAAGTATGAGAAGCGTTTGTTGCTAGTTTCGGAAGAACTTCGTGAAGCTTATGGATTGAGTGTGGATTATTTGGCGATCGAGCGTGTCTATGATAGTTTGACCATTCATGATAAGCATGAAGTGGTGGTCAATGGCGGTATGCTGATCAAAGGATACGGCTTTCAACCTGGTCCATCTTTAGGTGAGATGTTGACAAAGATCGAATATGCCATTGTCGATGGGGAGCTGGCCAATGAAAAAGAAGCCATCATTACCTATATTCAGCAAGTAAAAGAGGAGGAAAAATGAGCGATTTTATTGTCGATAAATTGACCAAATCTGTCGGAGATAAGACCGTCTTTCGTGAGATTTCCTTTATCATTCACGACTTGGATCGGATCGGATTGATCGGGGTCAATGGAACTGGAAAGACCACTTTGTTAGATGTGTTGTCAGGTCGCTCTGGTTTTGATGGAGATGTGAGTCCTTTTTCTGCAAAGAATGATTATACGATTGGCTACCTGACTCAGGAGCCAGACTTTGATGATCAAAAGACGGTTTTGGATACGGTACTATCTAGCGATTTGCGTGAGATGCAGCTGATTCGTGATTATGAACTCTTGATGGCGGATTACCGAGAAGAGAACCAAGCACGCCTTGAAAAAGTGATGGCGGAGATGGATTCGCTCAATGCATGGGAAATCGAGAGTCAGGTCAAGACAGTCCTGTCAAAACTTGGGATTGAAGACTTGAATGCCAAGGTTGGGGATCTATCTGGAGGCTTGCGCCGTCGGGTGCAACTGGCACAAGTGTTGCTGTCTCACCACGACCTGCTCTTGCTCGATGAGCCAACCAACCACCTAGATATTGACACCATCGAATGGTTGACCAATTTTTTGAAGAATTCTAAGAAAACTGTGCTCTTCATTACCCACGATCGTTATTTCTTGGATAATATCTCAACGCGGATCTTTGAGTTGGATCGGGCTAGTTTGATTGAGTATCAAGGCAACTACCAGGATTATGTCCGCTTAAAGGCCGAGCAAGATGAGCGGGATGCAGCCCTTCTTCATAAGAAGCAGCAACTCTATAAGCAGGAGTTGACCTGGATGCGGCGACAACCTCAGGCGCGTGCGACCAAGCAACAGGCGCGGATCAATCGTTTCCATGATCTCAAGCAAGACTTGTCTGGTCAAAGCAACCAGACGGATCTGGAGATGAACTTTGAGACTAGCCGAATCGGAAAGAAAGTTATTGAGTTTAAAGATGTGAGTTTTGCTTTTGAAAATAAGCCGATTTTACAGAACTTTAACCTCTTGGTGCAAAACAAGGACCGTATCGGGATCGTCGGGGATAATGGGGTCGGTAAATCCACCTTACTTAATCTGATCGCCGAGCGGCTCCAGCCTCAGTCAGGGCAAGTGATCATTGGCGAAACCGTACGGGTGGCTTATTTCTCTCAACAGATCCATGGGTTGGATGAGAGCAAGCGCGTGATTAATTTCCTACAAGAAGTTGCGGAGGAAGTCAAGACAACCGTTGGAACAACTTCGATCGCAGATCTCTTAGAGCAATTTCTCTTCCCACGCTCGATGCATGGAACCTTGATCGAAAAACTCTCCGGTGGTGAGAAGAAGCGTCTCTTTCTCTTAAAACTCTTGATTGAAAAACCCAATGTGCTGCTTCTTGATGAGCCGACCAATGACTTGGATATCGCAACCTTGACGGTTTTGGAAAACTTCCTTCAAAACTTTGGTGGACCCGTCATTACCGTTAGTCACGACCGCTATTTCCTAGACAAGGTCGCAAGCAAGATCTTGGCTTTTGAAAATGGGGGCATTCGTGAGTTCTTTGGCAACTATACGGATTACTTGGATGAAAAAGCCTTTGATGCGTCCCAAGTAACGGCTAGTCACAGGGTTGAAAAAGAGAAGCCCGTTAAGCCAAAAGAAGAGAAGAAGCGCATGAGTTACCTGGAGAAGCAAGAGTGGTCCAGTATTGAAGCAGATATCGAAGCGATTGAACAACGGATCGCAGAGATTGAGGTTGAAATGAATGAAAACGGCTCTGACTTTGGCAAGTTGTCAGCCCTTCAAAAAGAATTGGACCAGGAAAACGAACGTCTACTTGAAAAGTATGATCGTTATGATTACCTAAGCGAATTAGATGAATAAGGAGGCCCTATGATTCAATTGAACCGGATATCCCTTGGAATTTCAGCTACAATGTTTACCATTATTGGTATTGTCTTGTTTATCAATCCAATTGAGCACATTGGCTCTTTTAGTTGGTTGATCTCCTGTGGCTTCTTTTTAATCTCTTTTTCACGTTTTTCACGCTATTACCGCTTGCGTCAGACAGGTATTGTTCAGCAGCAACAGCTCTTTCACAGTATGGTTGCCTTAGTATTTGCGGTTTACTTGCTACTATATGGCTACAAGACCTTGCCGATTGTCTTTCCAGTCACCTTAGGGATTTGGCTGATCTATCGCTCTGTTTTAAATTTCCGAAAAGCTAACTTCTATTCTAAGAAGGTTGAAGAACTTTCCAAGCGCTATATTTTCTTTGCCTTGGTCCAGCTCTTTATCGGTCTGTTCTTAATTGTCAGTCCATTATCGATCAGTGTCTTCCTACTGAATATTATTGGTTTGATTTTCTTATTATTAGGATTTCAGTCCTTTA
>CAUTRO010000164.1:0-3609 GCA_963540685.1 uncultured Streptococcus sp. | reverse complement strand
ATCCGCTACGTCCGCCAAGAAAATGGGGGCTTATCTGCTGCTCGAAATACAGGGATTGAGTTAGCGACTGGAGATTACATCACTTTTATTGATCCGGACGATTGGGTAACGGAGGATTATGTAGAGGTGCTCTACCGTCAACTTCAGAAGTATGATGCAGATGTCTCAGCAGCCAATTATAACCTCTATGATGATAGTAGTAGCAAATACTTGATTAAGGTAACAGAGGCTGATTATTCAGAGACCCTTTATGAGGGGCGAGCAATTATGGACCATGATGCCATTCAGGAGACCAGAGATATGGCCTGGGCTTGTGCCATGATGAAACTCTATAAGCGTCACTTATTTGAAGGACTTCGTTTTCCGGTCGGAAAAAATGTTGAAGATAACTTTCTCATGTACAAGCTCTTCTTAAAAGCTAATCGGGTGGTACATACGGAGAAATGTATTTATTGGTATCGCGTGGGTCGTTCAGATACTCTGTCCCAGGTTTGGACAGAAAAGCGGGTACTCGATGAGCTGGAAGCCAAGCAAGAAAAATTGGCTCTTCTTGGGATGTTGGGCTATGATCTGACCTGGCACCGCTATATCTATAAAACGCGGTTGAAACGGGCTCTTGAAAAACTAGAAGAAGCGGGCTTACAAGAGTCAGAAACCTATGAGCGCGTGGTGATGAACCTCGGCTTTATTGAAAAAATAGACTAATCACCAATTGATGAGAAAGGATTAGCATGTTCATTATTGCATCAGAGCAGACCAGAGAGCTGGATCACTTGCGAAAATTATTGGACAAACTTGGCCAGCCCTACCGTGTGTTTGTGACCAATTTGGAAACAGATTTGGATCAACAGACAGATAGTCTTGCGACCTTTTTTACCCAAAAAGACCCGGCATCAAAAGTTGGGCAACCATTATTTTTCAATGATCTAGAAGTTCCAGAATTATGGGAATGTTGGACCTTGGGGATCACGACCTATCTTTTTGATGGGGAGGAACGTCGTGCCAATGTGGTTTTGCGAGGGGATATCTTGTCACGAACGGTTGAAAGAGTGGAGTGGTTTGGTCAGGGAGAAGAGATCGCATCTATTGATTTCTACAATCGCTATGGTTGGAGATGTCAACAAAGTCTTCTCAGTGAAGTCGCTCAACCTTATTTAGAGATTTATTTGAATCGTCAACAAGAAGAAGTGTTGCTTCATTTTGTCTTGCAAGGAACCTTTTTGCATCAAACTCCCAAGGGACGAGACCAGTTGTACGCCAATAAAGAGGAGTTGCAGAGAGCCGTTTTGAGACAAGTCTTGCCAAAAAATGAAGCCATCCTTTTAATGGATCAGAGCTTGCTAGATTTTGTGAAAGAAATTCCTAAGGAACGACTTGCCTTGTGTACAAGTACAGTTTCTGGCCTTGACGGGATTAAAGAGCAGGTTGATCAGATCTTTGTGCTGGAGGCTGCTCACTTACGTGAGAAAATAGAAGGCTACACAAGTCTTTCAGGATTAGTCGACGTGGATCAGGAGAAGTTTCAGCCAGAAGCTCTGGTGATGACAGCTTCTCAAGAGGTTGAGGGCTTAGCAAGCCTCGTTCACGATTTTCCACAAGTGACCTTTCACATCGCAGCCTTGACAGCTATGGGACCAAAATTAACAGACTTAGCCCCTAGTCCCAATGTGCGACTCTATCCGGGAATTTCGATGGAAAACTACGAGAAATTGCTAGCGGCTTGCTCCCTCTATCTGGATTGCAACCGAGGGGAAGAAGTGATGAGTAGTAGTATACGTGCTCTTGAAAATGGGCAAATTTTGTTTGGTTTGAAGAACACTGTGCACCATGAAGCCTACAAAGAATTAAGTACTATTAAAGCTTCAGTTGAAGAGATGAAAGACCGACTAGGAGAGTTGCTCCAGCATCCAGAGACCTATAAAGAGCTTTTGAGAGAGCAAGTACGAATCTTACAACTTCCTCAAAAAGAAGCTCTCATAGAGATCTTTAAGCGATTAGAGGGAGGGAGAGGATGACTGTTTACACCTTTAATCTATTAGTGGGATTTGAGCCTAATGGCGTTGATGTAGCTCAGGCTTCTCGAGCTAGGATGCTCCGCGATTTAGGAGTGGCAGCTTGGTTCATCTTTACCACTTGGCCCAGCCCAGAGAAATTAGCCTATTACCTTTCTTTAGGGCACCGGGATGAGGAATTGCTCTTTGCCCATCTAACTTTTACAGATCAAGAAACGACAGTCCCTCAAAAGACGGTTGGGGCCTTGCAAATGGATTTTCAGTTGACACGTTTGGATGTTGCTGAAAAAACAGAAAGAGCCATTCGCTATCAATTTGCAGATGACAGCGCGCTAACCTTTCATTTGGATCCCTATCATACAGACTGTGTCCGCTATGTCGACTATCTTTCTAATGGTAGTATCATCAAGCGAGAATATTATGGGGCTTGTAAACTTGTTACAGAGTATTTTCAGTATGGAAGTGTCGTTAGACGGACCTATCACAATCAAGATGGCCGTGTCGCCTTTGAAGAATTAAGGCTAGGCGGGAACTGGCTCTATAAACTGGGTCCTGAGATTCTGACCAGTCACACGGAAGTGATGAGACGTTTTTTGTCGAAGCTTTCCCTAAAAGAAAAGGATCTGATTTTGCTTGACCGGGCTTCTCGTATGGATTTTGCCCGTCCTTTGTTAGAAAAAGATGATCCTGCTAAGCTCGCCATGGTGTTTCATTCAGAGCATGAATTTGAAAATGGTCAGCTCAACTATGAGTACTATTATGTGTTCAAATATGCCAAATACTTTGATTATTTTATCACTGCAACGGAGGCACAAAAAGAAGTATTGGAACAGACACTTTCCAAGCAAGAGCACCACGACATTCCGATCTTTAGCATTCCAGTGGGCCATCTAGAATGCTTGACAGAATCACCAGAAGATCGAAGTCCCTATAGTGTGATCACAGCTTCCCGCTTGGACCCAAGAAAACGCATCGATTTGGCCATCCGAGTGGTAGCTCAAGCTCATAAACACTTACCGACCCTCCAGTTCGATATTTATGGGAAGGGTGGAGAAGAGGACAACTTGCGGCACTTGATTCAGGAACTTGAAGCGCAAGACTATATTCACCTACGTGGTCATGCGGATCTAAAGCAGATTTATCCTCACTACCAGGTCTACCTAACCACTTCTCAGTGGGAAACTTTTGGTTTGACCTTGATGGAGGCGGCTGGAGCGGGTTTAGCCTTGCTTGGATTTGATGCCCGTTATGGGAATCCGACCTTTATTAAAGAGGGTGAAAATGGCTATTTGGTACCTTATAGTGGGAAGAGACCAGAAGAAGAGTTGGTCAAAGAGCTAGCAGACAAGCTGGTCCAGCTCTTTGAAAGTGACCTTGCACTATTTCATCAGGCTTCTTATGACTTGGCTTCATGCTACCTCAAAACGAAGGTTCAAGAAGTTTGGAAGCAGATGTTAAAAGAGATGGGCCAATTAGACAGAAAAGAAATGTAAAATGAAGATTCTGCAGCGACAAAAAAGTCCTGCGGATTTTTTATAAGGTAAGCAAATTAGGCTAAATTATGGTAAAATAGAGGGTATTGAAAAATCATCATTTC
>CAUTRO010000163.1:0-3618 GCA_963540685.1 uncultured Streptococcus sp. | reverse complement strand
CTCTTAAAATCCACTGCCCATCAAAACGCAGGTACTCATGAAAATAAGGTTTCCCCTCATTGTAGTAAAGTCTACTAGAGATAAATCCACGGTCATCCAAGTAGTCAATATAGATGATCTCCTCTTCCTTATAACGGGTCAAAGAGAGAATATTCCCATCCACTCCCATATCAATCTTGGCTAGACATTTGCCTTTTCGAAAGACTAGGGCCAAAAAAGGAGTATAGGAGAAGGTAGTCCCGCTAGGCCACTCCATATCCTGAAGCTGGAGTGGGCGCATGGGCAAATCAGACGGGACACCTTGAATCCCATCAAAAATGGAGACCACATCTGTCTCTAGTATATCTTGGCGGTGTAAAAAATAACGCAGTTGGGGATTATACTGGGGCAACAATAAAATCCGATCCATTTCTGCTTCTTGAAAAATACGAACTTGATTAATGGTATCGTCAAATTCAATGGACTCGCGCATCCAGTACCAAGGGGTAGCTAATTGCTGCCAGATGCGATCTGTTCCATACCAGGCTGGTACAAAATAATACATAGTTACTCCTAGAATATTCTTGTATAACGTTGGTTGAGGCGAAGGGCACGAATTTCTTCTCGGATATTGTAAATCATTCCGACAAACATGAGGAAGGTCCCTGGGATCATGGTCAAGCGCAAGAGCTCCTTATCCCATAGCAAGAGAGAAAAAGGAAGAGCCGTAAAGAGAATCAGATACAAGGTCCCAAAAACTGTCAAGCGAAGGACAATACCATTGATGTAGCGGCGTGTATCTGCTCCCGGATAGACATGGTCGATATATTCCGAAGCCTTCATCATCTTATCTGCAATTTCCTCTCCATTTACATTGATAAAGGCAA
Source organism: uncultured Streptococcus sp. (assembly GCA_963540685.1). GTDB lineage: Bacteria > Bacillota > Bacilli > Lactobacillales > Streptococcaceae > Streptococcus. The sequence goes on along the minus strand of CAUTRO010000163.1, from coordinate 2,752 downwards.
AAGCAAAAGAAAGCAGGGCAATCATGAGAATGTAAAGAAAAATCCAGATAGGGTCTCCCATCACCAAACGCTTAGCGAGCTGAGCAGCCCACTTCGCATTGGAATCCATCGATAAAATCAAAAGCATGGCATACTGAGGAATCGACACCAAGGTCATGGCAAACATGAAGGGCATTCCCCCAGCCGGATTGAGCTTGATATCTAAAAAGGTATAACTTTTTAGATTATTATGGATCCCTAATTTATTGACAGGGATTTGATACTTGGAATATTCTACCAAGACTGCAACAAAGACAAAAATCAAGAGAACCATCACACCCAAAATATAAGCGATCTCTGGAATATTATTAATATTTGAAAGAGTGTTCATCACGTCTTCTGGAAGGTACATGACCATCCCTGCCATCATGATTACAACAGAACTTCCAAGACCCAGAGCAGCATTTAGATCTGAGAGCCAAACTAAAAAGAAAGCTCCAGCCACCATAATCATGGTATTAACTGCAATAACGAGTCCGGTGTTCAACCCTGTCTTCAAGGGCAGATACATAGCCACTGCCAAGGACTGAACGATGGCAAGCGCCAAAGTCACATACATCTTTCGACGCTCCACAATCTCTGAGCTGGTTTTTTCGAGGTTAAAGCGTTTTGAAACGGTAAACATCCGCCACAAAATCATGGAGGACATCCACGGAGAGAGGCCGATCGAAAAGATCGACATCCCGCGGAGATTTCCCCCCATCACAGCACTTGAGAGCTGTAAACCAGTTGTCGTCCCCTCATTGAGTTTCAAGGCCTTTGATATGTCAACAAAAGGCAGAGAAATTTTACTTCCAAAAACATAAATAAAGACGAAAAAAATCGTCCAACAAAATCGCTTTCCTACTTCAGATCGTTTTAACATTTCTTTTAAACTTTCTCTTGGTCATTTTGGCTCCACCATCTTGGAGGCAGCCTATATACGTACTTCTTAAACATCTTATCTCAGCTTATTTTACCATAATTTGCGACGTTTCTAAACTCATTTGTCACTAATATTTGATAATCTTTCAATTTCGCTATTTTTTACCGTATCCAACAAAAAATTCTCCAGATCTTTGTCTGAAGAATCTTGTTTGATTGGCTGTTATTCCCCCAAAGCCATGATGGTATCGACAAATAATTTCTTTGTAAAATAGCCATTGCGAATCAAATAAGACGTGTACTGAGCCTTTTGAACCATCTGACTATACTGTTCTTCCGTACAGGCTTGGACCAAACGATTGGCTTCTTCCAGGCTTGATGCTACAAAGCCGAGTCCCTTTTCCCGAATATAGTCCGCATTCGACAAATAGTCTGGCACGACTACCGGAAGACCGGCTGATAGATAGGTCGATAATTTGTAGGAAATATTTTCTTTGTAATAATCGCGCTCGTCCTCAGGATTCTCTGAATTTCCCCAGACAAGTCCAAAACCACCTTTGGAAAGCTCTAAAAGCAACTCCTGCTTGGTACGCCATCCTTCCATATAGATCTTAGAATAATCGACTCCTTCAACTGGTTCTGCATAGACATGAAGCGGCGTATCATATTTCCAGTCAATGATATGGGGGAAACGTGAAGGATTGCCTGAAAAGATCAGTTTTTTCTTAAATTGGGGCGTGTAAAGATCCAGATTGTGGGTCAAATCCCATAATTTTTGCACGACAAATTTCTTCACTGTGAGTCCTTCTGAGACCAGATGATGGTACATTTGCTCTGATGGGACGATCACCAGATCGCTCTGATTGTACATGTCGATATAGTCGGGCATCAAATAATAATTACTCTCAAACATGAGCGGTGGGACATCATGGATAAACATGACTAGCTTGGTTTGGAGAAGTTTCAATTTATCAACTAAACGGCGATCCCACTCAATTCCGTTCCAAGAAGGAGATTGCACAAAGACAATATCTCCAAAAGCAACACCCGCCAGAATCCCATCCATTCGCGAGTTCAATTCGCCCGCTGGTTCATTACTATGATCATAGAAATAGATTCCTAATTCATTAACCCCTAATTCACGCACGACATTCATAATATCGTTTTGGGCCATCAGAGCCACACTTTGCGAAGATTGCCCGAATAAATTTGTAAAATGGATTTTCATCTCTTTCCTCTAATTCTTCTTTCAATTTCAAATTTCGTGAAACCATAAGGAGAACAGGGTTTCGATCCTCTTTTGCCTGCACCCTTCTCCATCAATTTCGCAGAAATTTTCACATTCATTATAACACATCCTTCTCTTTTTTTACATCTCCAACAACTAAAAGACCATCTCTCGGCGGTGAGAGACGGCCTTTTTAGATCACATGGACTAGCGGCTATCTTTTTTTACGGAAGCCTAGGAGAGCCAATCCTGATAATAGGACGGAAACTCCTGTGGCAAAAATACCAGACGAAGCTCTTCCTCCTGCCTCTGGTAGAGAAGGAGCAACCTTGTCTTGGCTAGAATCCAGGCTTGCTGGGGCAGTCTCTGTCTCAGAAACTGAGTGAGACAAGCTAGAAGAAGCCATTAACAGTTCCGAAGCAGACCTTTTGCTTGAGAAGTCTCTTGCATAAGACACCTTGACAGATCTTGAAATAAGTTGTGATTCTGATTGGCTTGCAGAAACTGAGGCTTGGGCTTGCGCCTCAGACTGACTAGCTGAGATTGAAGCTTGAACCTGAGATTCGGATTGACTAGTAGAAACTGATTCTCGAACCTGCGATTCAGACTGGCTAGCTGAAA
>CAUTRO010000162.1:0-3640 GCA_963540685.1 uncultured Streptococcus sp. | reverse complement strand
GAGTCCACTCAAGGTTGTTTGTGTTAAATCCACCAACTGCATAACCGTTGTCACGAGCTGCTTGGACAAATTTTTCTGCTGAAACGATTGCCATTTGTGATAGGCCTCCTCTATATTTTTGCGGGGTTGATCCCACTTACATTGTTTATTTTATCACTTTTTCATTGAAAATGCTAGCTTTTCCTGTAGCTTTAAGCGATTTCTTCTGATAAATGAGGAGAAAGGCTTACTTTCCCAAGACTTCCACAGGCCATAGAAAAGTAAAAGAAGGGGCCCAATCCCCTCATTTTAATCCTTTGCTTTAAAATTTTTTAATGAAAGGAGAAAGCCAATCCCGCAAATCACTAGAAGTACCGCTACCACCCATTGAGAATAGAAATAAGCAGCAAATAATTGACTGTCGGTAAACATTTTTCCAAGAAGTCCCTTTACCAATCCCTCAAGAAACGGAAGGCTCTCACACAGAGCAAGGCTTGTCGCAAGAAAGAGAATAAAGCCTGCCGTCAGAAAAAGATTGGGAATCCACTTTTTAATCCTTTTCTCTTTTCTGAGCAAATACTTAGAAGCAATCGCTGCTAGAAAAATGAGGACATTCCATATATTTAAGGCGATAAAGTAATAAATGGTATATTTGTATGCGCCTATCCCCATGGCTAAAATCATGATCGGACCCAAAAAATTAACAGCACTTCCCAGCAGTGCAAAAAGACCATCGATCAATGCTAGATACTTCTTCTTCATGTTCTCACCTCATCTCACACCTATTCTACCAAAAAGAAATTTAAAAACAAAAAAGATAGCCAAAGCTATCTTCATCCGATGCGGAGAGAGGGACTTGAACCCTCACGACCTAAAGCGGTCACAGGATCCTTAGTCCTGCGCGTCTGCCAATTCCGCCATCCCCGCGATTGAGTACTTTACTAGTATATCAATCAACAACTTTTTTGTCAAGATTTTTTTCAAACTTTTTTCAGTGTTTGTCATTTTTTCACAATAAGGGACCAGGATTCTCGACCTGATCCCTTGATTTTTATTTGCTATCGTGATTTTCAACTGCCGCTGTGATAAAGGCAGTGTAAAGACCTTCTGGGCGGTTTGGTCGGCTTGACAATTCTGGGTGGTATTGGCAAGCAACAAAGAATTTGTTTTCTGGTATTTCAACAATTTCAACCAAACGGTTGTCTGGGGAAACACCTGAGAAGACAAAACCTGCTTCTTCGAACTGTTCACGGAAAACATTGTTAAACTCATAACGGTGACGGTGGCGACGTTGTACCACTTCTTGATTGTCATAGGCTGCTGCTGCTTTTGATCCACGCTTGAGTTTTGATGGGTAGAGTCCTAAACGAAGGGTACCTCCCATGTCTTCTACATCGATCTGGTCTCGCATGATATCGATAATCGGATACTTGGTTTCTGGATCCAATTCTGATGAATTAGCCCCTTCCAAGCCTAAGACATGACGGGCAAATTCGATACAGGTTAACTGCATACCCAGGCAGACCCCTAACATTGGCACATCCTGTTCACGCGCATACTTGATGGCTTGAATTTTCCCTTCTGTTCCCCGTTGACCAAACCCACCTGGCACGATGATCCCATCCGCATCTCCAAGGAGTTCTGCCACATTCTCAGCTGTGACATCGTTGGCATTGATCCAATCAATCTTGACTTCGGCATCATTGGCATATCCAGAGTGTTTCAAAGCCTCTACGACAGAAATGTAGGCATCTTGCAATTCTACGTATTTTCCAACCAAGGAAATCTTGACTTGCTTCTTGAGGTTCATGACCTTATCGACCATCGCAGACCATTCTGTCATATCTGCTGCAGGAACATCCAATTTCAAATGATCACAAACGATTTGGTCCATATTTTGTGCTTGCAAGTTCAATGGGATTTGGTACAAGTGTTCCACATCAAGTGATTCGATAACTGCCTCTGGAGCTACGTCACAGAATTGAGCCAATTTGTTCTTAATTCCTTGACCAGCTGGTTTTTCTGTACGAATGACCAACATATTTGGTTGAATCCCAAGACCACGTAATTCTTTCACTGAGTGTTGGGTCGGCTTGGTTTTCATTTCACCAGCAGCCTTCAAGTAAGGAAGAAGAGTCGTGTGTATGTACATGACATTTTCAGCCCCAACATCAGCCTTCATTTGGCGAAGAGCTTCAAGGAAGGGAAGGGACTCAATGTCTCCAACGGTTCCGCCCACCTCTGTGATGATGACATCGGAATCCGTCGTAGTGGCTGCTCGTTTGATCTTTTCTTTCAAGGCATCCGTGATATGGGGAATGACCTGCACGGTTGCTCCCAAATATTCTCCACGACGTTCTTTTCGAAGGACTTCACTATAGATTTTCCCTGTTGTCACATTTGAGTACTTATTCAGATTGATATCGATGAAGCGTTCATAGTGACCAAGATCCAAGTCTGTCTCTGCCCCATCGTCTGTGACAAAGACTTCCCCGTGTTGGTATGGGCTCATCGTCCCTGGGTCGATATTGATATAAGGGTCAAATTTTTGAATCGTCACTTTCAATCCACGATTCTTGAGTAGGCGACCGAGACTCGCTGCGACAATCCCTTTCCCGATGGATGATACGACACCACCAGTGACAAAAATATATTTAGTTGACATATGCTTTCCTCTTCTTCTAATATGATAGAGGCCGTTCCCCTTTTCGGAAAAACAAAAATAGCTCCCTAATGATTAGGGAGCTCCGACCTCAAAATGAGGTGCCCGAACAATATCTTACCGCAAATGCTCTTCTTTGTCAAATTGAAACTTTCATGAAAATAATTTTTATTTCCTTATGAAGCTGATTCCACGCCATTTGGTGTGACGAGAAATTTTTCAAATTCAAGATTCGCCATGCAGGAAGCAAGATCCCTGTGGATTCGTTCCAGCGCTTCTAGCCGCATCTCTACTGAGGTTTCTTGGTTGCCTTGGATGACAAAGAGGGCGTTTTTTGTTGTCTCATCAAATTTGTAAAGGTCGCTATCACGTACATCCAACCAAGCTAGAACCCCTTTTTGATCTCTGTAGACAGGATCTGTCGGTGCCACATGCTTTTCGCTAGAAAGGATGGGGAAAAAGAGGTCTTCTCTTTGACTGATCGTAAATTCAATTGGGCCTTCAACCTTATCTAGATCGTGTCCTCCAATAGCGAGATAAGATCTCAGACATTCAACATTATAAATGTCAATGATACTATTGATCTGAGGCAGAGAACCACGATGCTGGATGTTTCGGATGAGGGCAAGAATCGTTGGCGGATTTTTCTTGATACTACGTCCTACCTTTTGCAACAAATCTGTATAGCCTGTAACAACTGCTGATTCTGCGACTTCTTCCAACTGACACTGGAGCGCCCATTCTTCCATTACTTGCTTTTTTTCAAGAAAAGCAGCAGGTAAAACTGCTTGAGGATCCACATTTTTAGCTATGCCGACCACAACCGTGTCAATACCGGCATCTACTAAACTATTATCCAGACGAAAGTCCATTAGAAACACCTCCTATTTGGGGAATATTACATGTTCATTATACTCTAACTTGCCACCTTTTTCAATGCAAACAAAAAGAGAGTGGGACAGAAATCGGTCATTCGTTAGAATTCGATTTCGTCGTCCC
>CAUTRO010000161.1:0-3658 GCA_963540685.1 uncultured Streptococcus sp. | reverse complement strand
ATTGGCTAGCTGAAACCGACTCTTGAACCAACGAGTTTGATTGACTGGCTGAAACAGACTCCTGAACCTGTGACTCTGACTGACTGGCTAATACAGACTCTTGAACCTGCGAAGCTGATTGGCTAGCTGAAACCGACTCTTGAACCAACGAGTTTGATTGACTGGCTGAAACTGAGGCCTGGACTAACGATTCAGATTGACTAGCTGAAACAGACTCCTGAACCTGTGAATCCGATTGACTAGCCGAAATAGATTTCTGAATTAATGACTCTGATTGGCTAGTTGAAACTGACGCTTGAACCAACGAGTCTGATTGACTGGCTGAAACGGACGCTTGAACCTGTGACTCTGATTGACTAGCTGAAACGGATTCCTGAATTAATGACTCTGACTGACTAGCCGAAATAGATTGAGACGATGAAATCGAATCTGAAACTAATGATGCCGACGTTGAAGCCGAGAAACTTTGAGACTGTGAGGCAGATTCTGAAGATGTCATCTTCCGATAATAATAATTCACGCTCGTCAGTGGATTTGAAACTACCATTTTTTGAATGGTTTGTTTAAAGTTAGAAAAACCTTCTGCACCTTGAGGTGTCGCATCTTCCCCGACAATCATAGTCTGATTATTACTTAGAAACGGTGATTTGGGGAGAGCTGTGAAAGGTTTGGGAACCGTATATTCTTTCCCTGTATTTTCATCGGTATAGGTCACTGTTTCCTGAGCAGAAAACCATCCCGTAATCTCCAACTCAAGATGACGATCATCCACCCGTTTTGGCGTGACATTTAAGAAATAATCTTTTTTCTTACTTTCAACTTTACGCGTTCCGCCTAAATCAGAAAGGGCATCTGAAGCATCTTGCTTAAACTCTTTTTCATAAACAAGGGTATACTTATCAAATACCAGCTCATTTCCGACATCCAGATTCGAAACGTTATAGACTTTGGAAGGATCCAGAACGTAGTAACGAAGGATGTAGTCACCGTTTTGACTGGTGGTAACAACTTCACTTCTTATAAAATGCTCACGCGCATTTCCGTACAATTCTACCCGTCGTTCGCCAACTTTACTATTATCAAACGTCCCTGTTGTTGCATTTTGAGACGAGCTCACAACTGGAACTTGTACATAGCCTGCGATATCACGAGCATTTGAGGCTGTATAACGCTGACCTTCAATTCCATACTGGGTATACTCGGCTAAGACTACTTCTTTCCCAGTTGGTCTGTATTCACCATTGACCCATTTGCCTGCTGGGTCTATAACTTTGTAGAAGGTTGATTGTTTCCCCCACATAGATGGAACCTTGATTTCAGCTCTTGAGGTCAATAATTCCCCTTGTTTCGAGGGATTCATCACGTCGTATACATCACGTACAAGGAAACTTGTCTCAGGACTAGCATAGGTACCTAGATATATATTTCCCGGCTTACCGTCATCGGAAATGTTATAAGCAAACATATTCCCAAAGGGAGCTTGGTTAATCAATACTTCTTTTGGCAACTGGAACTGCGTACCACCAATGACATTTGCGGAGAAGGTTTGAGAGAAGATCTCGGAACCATCTGATTTTTTCACAATGCGGAAATAGACATCATTTCCCACATGCTTCTCCGGATCTGTATCTGTTCGATCCACCGATAAGGTAGCATAATACCCCAACGATTCGCCAGTTTTATTGACAAATTCCCAAATCCCAAAGGTATAGCGCGTCGCATCCGTATCCTTCTTATAAGCCGCTATCTCTTCCGGTGTTTGGTTGACGTATTGCTTATCGATATGAGGGTCTTTGGCAATATCCGTAGCCGTCAAAGGAGCATCTTCGACAAGAGCACCGTTGCGATCATCCATGTTTGGCGTAATCTCTAGCTCTTTAGTACTACTTTTAGCCACTTCAGCAATGGGGGCTAATTGAGCAGCAATTGCCGGCTTACCATTTACATTGGTATTTCCCGTAAATCCTGCAGCTGTCAAAGTTGTCATCATCTCATCGACAGCTTTTTCCAAACGATTGCGCTGATCACTATAGGCTTGAGCACTGGCATTGGCGTAAATCAAGTGATTGCTTGCAACCACTTCAGACTGCACCTTGCTAATAACTACTTCTAGCGCCGTCTTGCTCTCTGAAGGCGTCATCTGAGATGCGTAATTACCTGCAATTTGTTGAAGTAAAGCAGCTTCAGAGGCATTTTGTTCTAAGACAACTGCTTCCTCTAAACGAGCTGGTTCTTCTGTCTCTATTTCTGAACCTAGATCCTGTGTAGATTCGCTAAATCCAGTGGATAATGCAGTCGATCCGACCTCGCTCAAGGAGAAGGAACTGGATTCACTAATTGAGATAGAGGCACTCTCAGATGATGAAAGGCTAGAAATCTCCGAAACAGAGACGGAGTCTGAAGGCAGTGTCGATGTCTTTCCTAATACAACACTATCCACTTCTGCCAAGGTCTCTTGTTTGGTCTCTGAAACTGTTGGTGCAAGTGATTCAGTATCCTCTGCCTCAGCCGTCGTAGCAAGTACAGCACCACTAAATACCGTTCCTACCACAATGAGTCCTTTTAAGAAAGATTGACCACTCTTTTGATCTTCCATTAGATCCCTTTGCACATCGGCGACGATAGCTTCCTCCACTTGCCCACGCACCACACGAAAGAGGCCTAGCGCAGCTGTTGATGCGCGAAGCCAATTTTTCCCTGATTTAATTAATTTGAAGCGTACGACACGATCTGTCTCACGAAAGTTACCTTTTGAACGCTTAAATTGCATGATTTTCCCCTTACATTGTAGTCATTATTCATTATACAGGAATACTACGTAGATTCAAGTAATTTACAACCAAAAACCACTATATTCTTGCTTTCATTTTCAAGCATTCTCTGAAACAAATTGAAACTTTCTATTTATCCATCAAAAAAGCAAACCTCTTCTGAGATTTGCTGATTTTCGACTAGATCATTCATCCTTCTTTTTCTGACGTCCCAAGAGGGAAAGACTTGTAAGAAAAGCTGTTACCCCTGCCAGCAAATGACCCGTTGAACCCTTGCTTCCTGTTTTTGGAAGAAGAGTGTCTGAAGACTGATGGAAAAGGGACTCACTTGTTCCCTTAGAACCTGATATCGGAGATAGAGACATTCTCAATGATTCACTCGGAGACGCCGAATTGGTTACAAACTTACTTGTTGTCGCTCCTTCACTCAATGATTCCGGTATCACCTTTGATTCCGATTGACTCATGGAACCAGAAAGACTTAGCGACTCAGAGTCCCCCATAGATACTGAGGAGATTGTTGACGAAGAATCAGATATCGAAACTGAGGCAGTCGTTGAAGTAGATTCTGATTCAAAGGCCGAAACGGATTCGAAGTTAGTCTCAGTTTGGCTTTCTGAAACCGAACCACTCAAGGTTTCTGAAGTTAGAGCAGACATGGACCTACTTACTGAGTCGGAGACCGAGATGAATTCTGAGATTGACTCAGACGTCGATTCTGAGTTAGAAAGCGACGCATTCTCTAAAATAGATGCGCTCGTCGAAGTTGACACAGATTCAGAGGCTAATGCTGACTCAGATGTAGAAACTGATTCGGAGGTCGAGACTGACTCAGATGTTGATACTGATTCTGAGGTTGATACCGATTCAGAGATCGATGCTGATTC
>CAUTRO010000160.1:0-3702 GCA_963540685.1 uncultured Streptococcus sp. | reverse complement strand
ATAAGGAACATCAATTTCTTGAGTACTTCCATCAGCAAACTTCCCATAATGTTTCTTATGTGCTTCAAGTATATAAAAAGGCGTAAAAATACGCCTATAGATAATGGGGTTGAAATAGGTTTATTGTTGATGAGATTGTAGATAATTCAATTTTTTACTTCCAATCGAATATTCAAAGCCTCCACCTTTTCTGCCTGTAATTGTTCATCATAAAATTCAATATCTTCAGGATTTTCCCCTTGACAACCTCGGCAGAAATATTCTTCCGCTCGATCAGGATTCAAAAATCGACAAGCACAAACAAAACAGTCGCCATCATCATTTATTGAGATAATATAGTAGATTGAAATAAGATGTAAACAAATCGATTAGGAAAGTTAAATTAATTTCTAGAAATTTTTAGCAGATGTAGTGTACTATTCTAGTCTCAATTTACTATGGCTTCAAATATATCTTTCGAAAAAATATTTACAGATGTGTAATTTTGAAGCTTGCAAAAGTTAGTAAACTTGTAGATTTCGATTTGAAGTAACTTGTTTTCTTGCCCGATATTGTTTTTGAAATTGAATTTTTCCATAGTGACTCCTTGATTTTCTTCTACACGTCTGATGATAAATCTAATTCGCAAAAGAGTCAAGAGGATTTTTCGAAAAATAAATAGCGACCGAAATCGCTATTTTAAGGGTTATAGGTATTTGATGGCTTAGACTGCTGTGTGACTGTTTACCCACAGGCAATCTTTCTTCTATATTAGTATTAGTAAAGGTCTAAATAATTATCAATTTCCCATTGTGAAACGAAGGTTGCATAACTTGCCCATTCGATTCGTTTGGCTTCAAGGAAGCTAGTGTAGATGTGATCTCCGAGAGCAGCTTTAACCACTTCATCTTCTGTCAAAGCTTTCAAAGCGTTGTGAAGAGTTGATGGAAGGTCTGTAATACCAGCTTCCTTGCGCTCTTCTGCTGTCATGATGTAGATATTTTCTTCGATAGGATCTGGTGCTTCGATTTTATTTTCAATACCATACAAACCAACTTCCAAAAGAACAGCCATAGCAATGTAAGGGTTCGCCATTGGATCCACTGAACGCAACTCAAGACGAGTTCCCATACCACGTGAAGCAGGTACGCGCACAAGTGGCGAACGGTTACGACCAGCCCAAGCAATGTAAACAGGCGCTTCATAACCTGGAACCAAACGTTTGTATGAGTTAACTGTTGGGTTCATGATGGCAGTATAGTTGTAAGCATGCTTGATCAAACCGCCTAGGAAATGGTAAGCTGTTTCTGACAACTGCATTCCTTTTGGATCATTTGGATCAAAGAAGGCGTTATTTCCTTCTGCATCAAACAAGGACATATTACAGTGCATACCTGATCCAGCAATACCAAATTTTGGCTTCGCCATAAATGTTGCGTAAAGTCCGTGTTTGCGAGCAATGGTTTTAACAACAAGCTTAAAGATTTGAATCTTATCACAAGCACGGAGAACTTCATCGTACTTAAAGTCAATCTCATGCTGTCCAACCGCAACCTCGTGGTGACTCGCTTCTACTTCAAATCCCATTTTGGTCAAGACATTCACAATCTCACGACGTGTGTTGTCCGCAAGGTCAGTAGGTGCCAAATCAAAGTAGCCACCCTTGTCATTCACTTCAAGTGTTGGGTCCCCATTTTCATCCAACTTAAATAGGAAGAATTCTGGCTCTGGACCAAGGTTGAAGGATTTGAATCCAACTTCTTCCATGTGACGAAGAGCTCGTTTCAAATTACCACGAGGGTCACCCGCAAATGGTTCACCTTCTGTTGTATAGACATCACAGATCAGACCTGCAACACTTCCATTTTCATCTCCCCAAGGGAAGACTGTCCATGTATCCAAGTCCGGGTACAAGTACATATCCGACTCATTGATACGTACAAAACCTTCAATAGAAGATCCATCAAACATAACCTTGTTCGACAAGACCTTATCTAACTGTTCATCTGTAGCAGGAATTTCGACGTTTTTCATGGTTCCCAAAATATCTGAGAACATAAGACGAATAAAGGTAACATTTTTTTCCTTGACTTCACGACGAATATCTGCAGCTGTGATTGGCATAAGTTTTCTCCTTAATCTATGACTACTTGCGGTTGCCTAACCGCGACCAAAAGGTGACTGTACTGAAGCAAAACGCCCCTGTTGGAGGAGTTCATTGTGAAGTGCACGACGTACTTCAGTCTGACTAACCGCTTTCTTGGATTTCGCTTCACGTTCAGCATATTTTTTCTTAATGGCAGCGATATTATAACCTTCAGAGATATAATCTTTGATTTCAAGCAGACGATCCATGTCATTCAAGGAATACATGCGACGATTTCCTTCGTTTCGATCGGGCTTGATCAACTCTTGATCTTCATAATAACGAATCTGACGCGCCGATAGATCGGTCAACTTCATAACACTGCCAATAGGAAAAACAGCCATATTTCGGCGAAATTCTTTTTCCTTCATTTACAATTTCCTTCTTTCTGTCTATTATAGTCTAAAAAAAGACAAACGTCAATTGATAATGTTATAAAATGTAACATTATTTTTCTTTTTTCTCTAAAAAGAGACGAATACGATCAATATCGTAATTTACGATAATTGCGACAAAAACTCCCATAAACGTTTCTGATACACGCACAAACACGTACAAAATTGTCTCACCACTTGGAATTGATAGGGTAATGATTAACATAGCTGCTACACCACCAATAACCCCTGCTTTGTTATTCATGGCTACATTTGTCATAATGGTTAACATGGTGCAGATTGGAACAACTACCAAGGTCACCCAAAAGGCTTCGTGGAAAAAGGTATTTAATAAGAAGAAGACCAAGGCATAGAGTCCACCGATACTATTTCCTAGAATACGCGAAGTCCCAAAATGAACACTCTCATCAAAACTCTCCCTCAGGCTAAAAACGGCTGTCAAAGCACCAATTTGAAGACCTTTCCAGCCAAAAAAGCCAAAAATCAAGAGAACTAGAAAAACAGCAATACCTGTTTTAAAGGTTCGCATACCAAGTTTGAACTGGGATTTATCGAATTTATATTTTTTAAAATAACTCATAATCTCAACTTTCTATTTCCATTTTATCATAAATCGGTGATTTTTATGAGTAATAGTTGAGAGGAAGCGTTTTTATTTTAAGCAAAAGAAAAGAGGAACTCTCATCCCTCTCTTCTTTGATTTGTTTATAAAATCTTATTTTTCTGTCAAGGCTGCAAGTCCTGGAAGAACCTTACCCTCAAGAAGTTCCATTGATGCTCCACCACCCGTACTAATCCATGAGAACTTGTCTGCACGGCCAAGGTTAATCGCTGCGGCAGCTGAGTCACCACCACCGATGATTGATTTAACTCCTGGTTGTTTCACGATAGCGTCCATCACACCGATTGTACCAGCTTGGAAATCTGGGTTTTCAAATACACCCATAGGTCCGTTCCATACAACTGTTTTGGCACCAGTCAAAGCTTCGTCAAATTTGGCGATAGATTTTGGACCGATGTCAAGACCAAGGAAGCCTTCAGAAACTGCTTCACCTTCAGTGTCACGCACTTCAGTGTAACCAGCAAATGCGTTAGCTTCTTTTGAGTCAACTGGCAAGATCAATTTACCGTTTGCTTTTTCAAGAAGAGCTTTCGCAACATCCAATTTGTCTTCTTCTACAA
>CAUTRO010000159.1:0-3723 GCA_963540685.1 uncultured Streptococcus sp. | reverse complement strand
CTGGGACAAAAGTCCTAGTCTCTCAATTGTCTTTGGATTGTCGAGCAAGACGCAGTGGTTGAGTGGGCTCTACTACGCTGATTTCATCAGCTTTTACAGCCCTACTCAACTGTGCGGAGGTGGGACGACGAAATCGAATTCTAACGAATGATCGATTTCTGTCCCACTCTCTTTTTAATATTTTATGGTTGACAAATGTAAATCATAGGAGTAGAATAAGATCATAAGATTTACAAATGTAGATTTTGAAAGGAGAGGCTATGCAAATTTCCAATGCGGAATGGCGCATCATGAAGATTATCTGGATGGAAGGAAAGCAGACTAGCACGGATTTAATTGCCGTCTTGTCCGAGCGCTTTCATTGGTCGAAGTCAACCATCAAAACCCTCTTGACCCGCTTGGTGGAGAAAGGATGTTTGACGAGAGAAAAAGCTGGTAAAGCCTTTGTCTACTCGGCACTGTTGACGCAGGATCAGAGTTTAGACTTGGTGGTTGAGGATGTGAAAGACAAGGTTTGCTCAAAAAGAATTGTCCAGGTGCTTGAGAACTTAATTGAGGAGAGTGACTTTACGCTAGCAGATCTGAATCAGCTGCAGCAGGTCCTTGAAGGAAAGAAAGCAGAGGCTGTCGAAACAGTCCGCTGCAATTGTATGTAATAGAAAGAAGGTAATTCCATGTTTGGATTGTTGATTAGTATCATTTGTTTACTTTTGGTTGTCTTTGTTGCCTGGTGGTTTTTTGCAGACCATGAAAAGGAAAGCGACCATGCGCGTCAAAAATCAGGTTATCAAGAAATTGAAGTCGAAGTCATGGGTGGCTATTCGCCTGAAACCATTGTCCTGAAAAAGAATGTTCCAGCCCGCATCATTTTTAACCGCAAGGATCCCTCCTCGTGTCTCGACCAAGTGGTCTTTCCAGACTTTGGCGTTCATGAAGATTTGCCTTTGGGTGAAAAACATGTCATTGAAATTACGCCAGAAAAAGCGGGCGAATATGGCTATTCATGTGGAATGAACATGATGCATGGTCACATGATTGTGGAATAAAGGAGTAGCTATGGCAGAAAAACAAAAAGCAGTTGTGGAAAACGGAGTGCAAAAGATCCGCATTACAGCAGAAAAAGGCTATAGTCCAAAGGAATTTCAACTTCAAAAAGGGATCCCTGCTGAAATCACCTTCCATCGGGTCAATCCTTCCGGCTGTTACAAGGAAATTTTGTTTGAAGATCAGGGGATTTTAGAGCCTTTGGAAGTCGGTGTGGATAAGGTGATATCCTTTACCCCGACAGAAACAGGGGACTTTGAGTTCTCATGTGGAATGAAGATGCAAAAAGGTTCCTATACGGTTGTGGAAAAACGCCGTCGTGTCCTCAGTTTGCTGGATCGCTTTTGGATTACTAGTATCTTTACTCTTCCCTTATTGATCTTGATGATCGGGATGATGGCAGGATTTGTATCCCATCCAGTCAGTCGCTGGGGGACTTTTCTAGCGACAACGCCGATCATGTTGGTAGCAGGAGTTCCTTTTATCAAGAGTGCCTGGGCCTCCTTTAAGAAGCACCATGCCAATATGGATACCTTGGTAGCTCTTGGAACCCTGGTAGCCTATGTCTATAGTGTATTTGCCCTTTTTACTGGTCAGCCAGTATACTTTGAGGCTGCGGGTTTTATCCTCTTCTTTGTCCTCTTAGGTCAAGTCTTTGAAGAACGGATGCGTAACAATGCCTCCGAGGCTGTGGAAAAGTTGTTGGATTTGCAGGCAAAAACGGCTCAAGTTCTCCGTGATGGGAACTATGTCGAAGTAGCAGCAGAAGATATCCACATTGGTGACTTGATTCGGGTCCGTCCTGGGGAAAAGATTGCGGTTGATGGGACGATTGTAGAAGGAAGTACGACCATTGATGAGTCGATGGTGACAGGTGAAAGCTTGCCTGTGGAAAAATCAGTTGGTGATGCAGTTATCGGCTCCACTATCAACAGCAATGGGACCATTCTCTTTAAGGCTGAAAAAGTCGGTAGTGAGACCCTCTTATCTCAAATTGTAGACTTTGTCAAAATGGCCCAATCCAGTCGTGCTCCTATTCAAGATTTGACGGATAAGATTTCAGGTATCTTTGTTCCAGTGGTGACGATTTTGGCCATTGCGACTTTCTGGGTTTGGTCCGTGCTTCTGGGCGCGTCGCTTCAAGAGGCCATGCTCTATGCAGTCTCTGTCCTCATTATTGCCTGTCCTTGTGCCCTTGGTTTAGCAACCCCAACAGCCCTGATGGTCGGAACCGGCCGTAGTGCCAAGATGGGGGTTCTGATTAAAAATGGAACAGTTCTTCAAGAAGTGCAAAAGATTCAAACCGTTGTGTTTGATAAGACAGGGACTATTACCATTGGCCAACCACTTGTAACCGATGTTGTAGGAGATGAAGCGCGTGTCTTGACACTGGCTGCTAGTCTTGAAACTTTTTCAGAACATCCACTAGCCCAAGCGGTGTTATCCCAAGCAGAAGAAAAAGGTTTGGTGTTATCCCCTGTGGAAAACTTCCAAGCGATTGAAGGAAAAGGGGTCCAAGGTCAGATCGACCAACAGTTGGTGACCTTGGGAAATGGCAAACTTCATGACGGGACAGCGATGGATCCGGAGCTTGAAAAACGGATGGTAGAGTTGCAAGAGCAGGCCAAAACAGTGATCAGTTTGTCTGTGGATGGGCAAGTGATTGGCTTGATTGCCATTCAAGATGCTCCGAAGGCCAGCTCAAAAGAAGCGATCAAAAAGCTCAAAGAACGGGGCTTGAAAACGGTCATGTTAACGGGGGATAATGAACGGGTGGCCCAAGCTATTGCTAAGCAAGTGGGAATTGACACCGTCATTGCTGATGTCCTTCCTCAAGAAAAAGCTAGCGCCATCCAAAAACTGCAAGAAGCTAGCAAGGTCGCGTTTGTTGGAGATGGGATCAATGATGCTCCAGCTCTCTCGATCGCGGATGTGGGGATCGCTATGGGATCTGGAACGGATATTGCGATCGAGTCCGGTGGCATCGTGCTCACGCAAAATGATTTGCTTGGTGTTGTGCGCGCCTTTGATATGAGTCAAAAAACCTTCCGCCGGATCTTACTCAATCTCTTCTGGGCCTCTATCTACAATATCCTTGGGATTCCAATTGCTGCTGGAGTCTTTGTAGGACTGGGCTTGACCCTCAATCCAGAACTAGCAGGTCTTGCTATGGCCCTAAGTTCTTTGTCTGTTTTGACTAGCTCGCTGCTTCTCAATGTTGCGAAAATTGATTAAATGAAACAAAAGTGATACAGCATTTTGTATCACTTTTTTTCTCTTTTCCTTAGATCGACGAGGGAAAAGGAGGGGTAAAAATTTATGGTAAAATACCCTATTGTAGGATAGTTTGTGAAAATTTCTCAAAAAGAGCATCTGTTATGGAATAGGGATTGAGCATCTCTGAGCAGATTCTTATACATGTGAATCTCTTTGTGATAAATTAATACTGTAATCGTTTTGTAAATCGTTTTCATGAGAAATGTCAGAAAAAACTCATTTTCAAAACGAAACCTGATCGCAAAGATGAAGTAGAAGCGCTATGCTGCATTTTTAAAGGATCAAAATAGATTTAAAGGAGAGTTAGAATGACTCAAGGGAAAATTACTGCATCTGCAGCAATGCTTAACGTATTGAAAACATGGGGCGTAGACACAATCTACGGTATCCCATCAGGAACAC
>CAUTRO010000158.1:0-3733 GCA_963540685.1 uncultured Streptococcus sp. | reverse complement strand
AGTAACTAAGAAACAATATGATGAAGCTCTTAAGAAATGGCAAAAAGAAAAAGCTGAGTCAAACAAAAAAGCTCAAGAAGATCTTGAAAAACACGTTAAATAATTAAATTATTGCTTTTCATCAGAACTTTCTCTTCTAGGGGAGAAAGTTCTTTTGAACATTAAAGGAATGAAATATGAAAAAATATGTTTTTATGCGTATTTTACGTTCGTTAGTGTCAATTTTTCTAGTCACGACATTAACTTACACGATTATCTATACGCTAACACCGAGAAATCTCATTTTTAAAAATGACCCCAACTATAATAAAGTAGCGAAGACGAAAGATTCGAAGATCAACTACGAAAACACGGTCTATGATCGCATGGGTTATTTGGAATACATGGATTCAAAAAGCTTGCAACAAAAAGCAAGTGAAGAAGATTCATCTGTAACAGTTGATGCAACGTCTGCTAACGAAAAGATCTATAAGAAATACATCGACAAATTAGGTCATGGTTGGCAGTTGAAGCGATTCCCAGAAAGCAAATCCTTCTATGCAGTTCGAGAAATCCCAGTTTTTGAACGTGTTGTTAGCTTCTATGCAAATTTGATTCAGTTTGATCATCCGGGTTGGGTGAAGGATGCTTCAAACCCGAATCTCAAACGCTACATTCGAATTGAAAATGATCCATCAATCGGTTGGTCTGTAGTAGGTTCTGGGACAAAGCACAAATATCTCTTGTATTTTAATGGACAATTCCCATTTGTACATCAAAACTTTGTGACGTTAAACCTTGGAACTTCATATCCAACTTATTCAAATACTCCAGTTCTTCAAGTGATTACACAAGGACAAGGAACGACTAAGAAGAGTGAAGTGAATTTCCCTACAGGTAAAAAGATGTCTTCAATTGATATCTACTCACGTACCTATAAATCTCCAAGCAAAGCGGATTCACAAGATATTAGTCGATTTGGTAAAGGAGATGCCTATACAGCAACCTTGAACAACTATGAAAATCCATCAATGATTGCAAGTTCTGCTATCATTGGTTTGATTGGGATTGCCATTGCCTATTTGATTGCAATCCCGCTCGGATCTTATATGGCCCTTTTGAAGGACTCATGGTTTGATAGCATCTCAACTGCTGTCTTGACTTTCATGATGTCACTTCCAACAATTGCCTTAGTTTATATTGTACGTTTGGTAGGTTCTCTATTTGGGCTTCCAGATTCATTCCCAGTTCTTGGAGCACAAGATTGGCGCTCATACGTCTTACCATCACTGATTCTAGGATTGTTGAGTGCACCATTTATTGCCGTTTGGATCCGTCGGTACATGATCGACATCCACTCGCAAGATTTTGTACGTTTTGCTCGTTCAAAAGGTTTGTCAGAAAAAGAAATTTCGAAAAAACATATTTTCAAAAATGCCATGGTTCCATTGGTATCAGGTATTCCAGGAGCTATTATCGGGGTTATCTCAGGTGCGACTCTTACAGAAACAGTCTTCGCCTTCCCAGGTATGGGTAAGATGTTGATTGACTCTATTAAAGCATCAAACAACACCATGGTCATCGGTCTTGTTTTCATCTTCACTTCGCTTGGTATTTTTGCTGCCATGTTGGGTGATATCTTGATGACAGTACTTGACCCACGGATTAAATTAACGAATACGAAAGGGGGCAAATAATGGCTACAATCGATAAAAATAAATTTCAGTTTGTAAAACGTGATGACTTTGCCTCTGAAGTAATCGATGCCCCAGCATACTCATACTGGAGATCAGTGTTCAGACAATTCTTGAAGAAAAGAACAACCATCATTATGCTTGCTATTTTGGTTGGGATTCTACTGATGAGTTTTGTCTATCCCATGTTTTCAAATTTTGATTACAACGATGTTAGTAAAGTAAATGACTTTAGTGCCCGTTTGAATCCCCCTAGTGCCAAAGCCTTCTTCGGTACAGATAACAACGGGAAATCCCTTTTTGATGGGGTTTGGTTTGGTGCTCGGAACTCTATTATCATTTCCTTCATCGCAACGGTTATTAACGTGGTGGTTGGAGTCATCGTTGGTGGAATTTGGGGAATCTCAAAATCTATCGACCGGATCATGATGGAAGTGTATAATGTTATTTCAAACATTCCGTTCATGTTGATCGTTATCGTATTGACTTACTCAATGGGATCCGGTTTCTGGAACTTGATTCTTGCCATGTCCTTAACAGGATGGATTGGAATTGCCTATACAATTCGTGTCCAAATCATGCGTTACCGTGACTTAGAATACAACCTGGCCAGTCGGACTTTGGGGACACCAACTTTGAAAATTGTAACGAAAAACATTTTGCCACAATTGGTATCAGTTATCGTGACTCAAACATCACAGTTGCTCCCAAGCTTTATTTCATATGAAGCCTTCCTTTCCTTCTTTGGTCTAGGTCTTCCAATTACAGTTCCAAGTTTGGGACGTTTAATCTCTGACTATTCTCAAAACGTAACAACTAATGCCTACCTATTCTGGATTCCATTAACTGTTTTGATTTTAGTCTCCTTGTCATTCTTTATCGTCGGACAAAACTTGGCCGATGCCAGCGACCCACGTACACATAGATAGGAGGAGTAGATATGACATCAAATAACAATATTATTTTATCTGCTCAAGATATCGTAGTGGAATTTGACGTGCGCGATCGCGTGCTCACAGCCATTCGCGGCGTATCACTTGAGCTAGTTGAAGGCGAAGTGCTTGCTTTAGTTGGTGAGTCAGGCTCAGGAAAATCAGTTTTGACCAAAACCTTTACAGGTATGCTTGAAGATAATGGTCGTGTGGCCCAAGGTACGATTAAATACCGTGGGCAAGAATTGACTGATCTGAAGTCCAATAAAGATTGGGAAAAAATTCGTGGTTCTAAAATCGCTACAATTTTCCAAGACCCAATGACAAGTTTGAACCCAATCAATACAATTGGTTCACAAATTACCGAAGTCATTATCAAACACCAAGGGAAAACAGCAAAAGAAGCTAAAGAAATGGCTTTGGACTATATGAAGAAAGTTGGAATTCCGGATGCTGAACGTCGTTTTGAAGAGTATCCCTTTCAATATTCAGGTGGGATGCGCCAACGGATCGT
Organism: uncultured Streptococcus sp.; assembly: GCA_963540685.1. GTDB lineage: Bacteria > Bacillota > Bacilli > Lactobacillales > Streptococcaceae > Streptococcus. The sequence goes on along the minus strand of CAUTRO010000158.1, from coordinate 614 downwards.
AATTGCGATTGCCTTGGCCTGCCGTCCAGATATCTTGATCTGTGATGAACCAACAACAGCCCTTGACGTAACGATTCAAGCACAAATCATCGATTTATTGAAATCCTTACAAAAAGAATACCAATTTACTGTTATCTTTATCACCCATGATTTAGGTGTGGTTGCAAGTATTGCAGACAAGGTGGCAGTTATGTATGCTGGCGAAATCGTTGAGTTTGGTAAAGTAGAAGAAATTTTCTATGATCCAAAACATCCATATACATGGAGTTTGCTTTCAAGTTTACCACAATTATCAACCTCAGATGGAGACCTTTACTCTATCCCTGGGACACCGCCTTCATTGTACGCTCCAATCAAAGGAGACGCCTTTGCACTTCGTTCTGATTATGCTATGCAGATAGATTTCGAAGAAGCAGCACCAGCCTTTAAAGTAACAGATACTCATTGGGCGAAAACATGGTTGCTTCATCCAGAAGCTCCAACAGTTCATAAACCAGAAGTAATCGATAACCTTCACGAAAAGATTGGCTCAAAAATGGGCTTCACTCACATTACAGAATAGGAGGAAGGAAATGACTGAAAAATTAGTTGAAATTAAAGATTTAGAAATTTCC
>CAUTRO010000157.1:0-3745 GCA_963540685.1 uncultured Streptococcus sp. | reverse complement strand
AATTTTAGGAAAAAAGGACAGACTCCTTATGTGGGAGATCAGGTGGAATTTTCAGCTGAAGAGAATTCAGAAGGCTATATCTTGAGCATTGCACCTCGAAAAAATAGCCTCGTGCGTCCTCCAATTGTCAATATTGATCAGGCAGTAGTGATTATGTCGGCTAAGGAGCCAGATTTCAATGCCAATCTTTTAGACCGTTTTTTGGTCCTTTTGGAGCACAAGGGAATTCACCCCATTGTCTACATTTCCAAACTAGACTTGCTAGAAGATATGGAGTCTATTCACGACTACCAAAGAATCTACCAGGCTATTGGCTATGACTTTGTCTTGTCGATTGAGGAACTTTTGCCACTTTTGACAGATAAAACCACTGTCTTTATGGGGCAGACCGGTGTCGGAAAATCGACCTTGCTCAATAAAATCGCTCCGGATTTAGAACTTGAAACGGGTGAAATCTCAGATAGTTTAGGCCGCGGTCGACACACGACCCGAGCTGTCAGCTTTTACTATCTAAATGGTGGCAAGATCGCAGACACACCTGGTTTTTCATCCCTTGATTATGAAGTGACGACCAGTGAAGAGTTAAATCAGGCCTTTCCAGAGATTGCGGACGTGAGCCACTCTTGTAAGTTTCGTACCTGTACGCATACGCATGAGCCGGCATGTGCAGTGAAACCAGCCGTTGAAACAGCAGAGATTGCGACTTTTCGTTTTGAGAATTACTTGCAATTTTTAAGTGAGATTGAAAACCGTCGCGAAACCTACAAAAAGGTTTCAAAAAAAATACCAAAATAGGAGACAACTATGAAAACAATGAAATTAGCACCCTCAATTTTGAGTGCAGATTATGCCAATTTTGAAAGTGAATTGAAACGCCTTGAAGCAGCTGGAGCAGACTACGCCCATATCGATGTTATGGATGGTCATTTTGTACCTAACATTAGCTTTGGTGCTGGAGTGGTAGAGAGTATGCGCCCACATAGCAAGTTGGTCTTTGATTGCCACTTGATGGTGACCAACCCAGAGAACCATATTGAAGAATTTGTCCGTGCTGGTGCAGATATCATCAGCATCCATGTGGAAGCTACTCCTCATATCCATGGAACGCTCCAAAAAATCCGTCAAGCGGGTGTGAAAGCTAGTGTTGTGATCAATCCAGGAACCCCTGTTGAAAGTATCCAACACATTTTGAACTTGGTGGACCAAGTACTTGTCATGACTGTCAATCCAGGATTTGGAGGACAAGCCTTTCTGCCAGAAACCATGGACAAGGTTCGCCAATTAGTTGCTCTTCGTGAAGAAAAAGGCTTGGATTTTGATATCGAAGTCGATGGCGGAATTGACGACAAGACGATTCACGCTGCAAAAGAGGCAGGGGCTAATGTCTTTGTAGCGGGTTCCTATGTCTTTAATGGAGATGTCAATGAGCGGGTGCAAAGCCTCCGAGATGCTGTAAATGGGTAACATCGCAATACTTGCAGGAGGGGACAGCACGCTCTTGCCACGAGATCATGACGTTTATGTAGGCGTTGATGGCGGCTGTTTGAAGTTACTGGGACAAGGCCTGCCTTTAGATATGGCCGTTGGGGACTTTGATTCGGTCTCTGGGACCGATTTGAACAAAATAAAAGCCCAAGCCAAGCAAGTGGTGCAGTCTGTTCCTGAAAAGAACGATACGGATTTGGAATTGGCCTTGAAGGCTGTTTTTAAGACTCACCCGGATGCAGTTGTGTCTGTATACGGTGCCTTTGGTGGTCGCTTGGATCACTTCTTATCCAATATCTTTTTGCCGACAGATCCAGACTTAGCTCCCTATATGGAACAGATTCAATTAGTCGATGAGCAAAATCGGTTAGTTTTCAGACCGGCGGGAACTCACGAGATTCAGCCGGATCCAACCATGACCTATGTTGGTTTTATGCCTGTTGGACAAGGTCGTTTAGAGATCACAGGGGCCAAATACCCCTTACATCCAGAGAATTATTTTTTGAAGGCCATGTACGGCTCCAATGAATTTTTGGATCAAGCGATTCAAGTGAGTCTTGATCGTGGCTATCTTGTCATTGTTTATAGTAAAGACAGAGGTTAATATGACTATCATTCTGCTTCTGATTGGCCTGCTTAATCTGGGGCTTCTCATCTATCTTTTCCAACGATCAGATGCTACACAACCCGATCTACGAGAGATGTTAGAAGACCATGAAGATCATTTGACAGATCAGTTGGACTATCGTTTTGAAAAAGAAAGACAGGCAAGTCAGATTGCCAACCAGCAGTTAGAGATCGCCCTGACAGATCGCTTGACCGAGATGCGACTGGAAATCCATCAGCAAACCACCGCCCTACGCGCTGAGATCAATGAGCACTTTACAAAAAATCGGGACAAGACAGATGAGCGAATGCGCCAAATCCAAGAGTCCAATGAAGTGCGGCTTGAACAAATGCGCCAAACGGTGGAAGAAAAATTAGAAAAAACCTTGCAACACCGCTTGCAGACCTCCTTTGAGACCGTTTCGAAACAGTTGGAATCGGTTAACAAAGGGCTGGGAGAAATGCAGTCAGTGGCACGGGATGTTGGGACCCTCAATAAAGTTCTCTCTAATACCAAGACTCGTGGAATTATGGGCGAATTGCAACTGGGCCAAATCATTGAAGATATCTTGACGCCAACCCAGTATGAGCGAGAATTTATCACAGTTCCTCAGTCCAGTGAGCGTGTGGAGTATGCCATCAAGCTTCCGGGACAAGGAGAGGAGCCGGTCTATCTGCCGATTGACTCTAAATTCCCTCTGGAAGACTACTATCGTCTGGAAGAGGCGTATGAGTCAGGGCAAAAAGAGGAAATCGAACGTTACCGCAAGGCCCTTTTGGCTAGCATCAAGCGTTTTGCCAAGGATATCCAACAAAAATACCTCTTTCCACCAGCGACAACCAATTTCGGGATTCTCTTTTTACCGACCGAAGGGCTTTACTCCGAGGTAGTTCGTAATCCTGAATTTTTCGATCGTTTGCGTCGAGAAGAACAAATTTTAGTGGCTGGTCCAAGCACCCTATCTGCCCTTTTGAACTCCTTGTCCGTCGGCTTTAAGACGCTCAATATCCAAAAGAGTGCAGATGATATCAGTAAAGTACTGGGATCGGTCAAATCAGAATTCCATAAATTTGGAGGTGTTTTAGCCAAGACCCAGCGCCATTTAAAGAATGCTTCCAATAATATTGATGATTTACTAACCAGACGGACCAGTGCCATCGAGCGGACACTCCGCCAAATCGAAAGTGATGAGGACCTACTGGGACTAGATATATACATAGAAGATGGAGAAGATGATGGTCAAAATTAGCCAAATGAAAAAAGATGAGCTGTTTGAAGGATTCTATTTGATCAAGTCAGCAGAAGTGCGTCAAACGCGGGCTGGGAAGAACTACTTAGCCTTTGTCTTCCAGGATGAGACCGGTACGATCGAAGGCAAACTATGGGATGCCCAACCTCACAATGTAGAGAGTTTTATGGCTGGTCGCGTGGTCCATATGTCTGGACGTCGAGAAGTTTACAATAATACTCCGCAAGTTAATCAATTGAACATGCGCTTGCCACAAGCAGGAGAGCCCAACAATCCAGCAGACTTCAAGGAAAAACCACCAGTAGATCCTAAAGAATTGCATGAATACCTGTCAAACATGATTTTCAAAATTGAAAATCCAGTTTGGCAACGGATTGTCCGTGCCCTCTATGGGAAATATGAGA
>CAUTRO010000156.1:0-3754 GCA_963540685.1 uncultured Streptococcus sp. | reverse complement strand
TCTAACAGAAGTCAACCCAAAGAACGGGGGTCTAGCAGGTCGTCCGAAATCTCACTGTACTGAACTTGAGAACTTTGAAGACCCTGACCATACATGGCACCCAACGCTCCATAGAAGCGAGCATCTGCTCACCGATTCGCATGAATTCGAGTTACAGGCCGGAGAAGCAGTAATGTGGGATCGCTTCTTCGCCCATTCCAGTGGGCCGAATTTATCGGACCAAGATCGCCGGGGTATGGTCCTTGTGTTTGCTGATGCCGGTGCCGAAGGCTTCCGGTCCAAGGACCGTCTCTCTCTTAAAGAGATCCGATTGCTCGCGAAAAAGGTTCGATAAGTATGAGATTTGCAAACGTAATTGATTCCACGCTGCGTGAAGGTATGCAGTCCGAATCTGGCACTTTCTCTTTGGATCAAAGCGTTGAGATCGCAAAGTTGCTATCCAGCAGCGGAGTCGTTGATACAATAGAATGTGGCCACCCACAAATTTCTGAAAAGGAACAAAAGCGCGTAGCTGCAGTAGTGAAAGCTTCTTCAGGCATCCCAGTGCTGACGCACGCTAGACTGCGGCGGTCAGATATCGAACAGGCAGCCAGCACTGGTGCCGAATGGGTGGGAGTTTTTCTTGGCGTTAACAACCTTTCCGCCAAATACCGAACGGGGTTGCTAAGCTATTCCGAGACGATTCGGCAGATCGAGACTGTACTTCCTGTGGCCCAAAAGCTGGGGTTGAAAGTAAGATTCACTATTGAAGACGCGACAAGGACTCAATGGGAACAGATAAAAACTGCAGTTGATGCCGCGTTAGGATTCGGCGCTTCGCGAATTTGCTTTGCGGACAGCGTTGGTATAGCTGAACCGGCACAGATAGCGACCCTTTTCCGAACGTTTAAAGACTGCTGGCCCGAAGTTGAAACGGAGGCCCACTTTCACGATGATAGAGGGTTGGCAATGGCTAATGCTCTTGCGGCTGTTGACTCGGGCGTGGATTATATCTCGACCTCCGTAAACTCGCTCGGTGAGCGAGCAGGTATTACTGATCTAGCAACCTTCGTAGTCAACCAGCATCTGCGCACCGGGAAGGAGCTTCCAGCACCGGGTGCACTAGCGGAGTTAAGTCGACGTGTAGGTGCGTATTCTCGTTCATTTCCAGACGATCGTCGTCCAATTGTCGGAAGCAATATTTTTCGTCATTCATCCCGACTTCACACGAGGGCTGTTGAAGCCAAACCAGAGACATATGAATTCATCAATCCTGAACTTTTAGGCTTAAAGCGGAAGCTGGGCAAAGACCCTGTTTCAAGAAAGATAGATGACTTAATTGTCATCCCACCTATTATCAGTGCAACTGAGCTACGCCACCATAGACATGGTCCAGGAGACCGCTATGTTCTAGTCGATAATCGCATGGTTTCTTCAGCCAATCAATACTGTATCGCACGGAAAATTCCGGACGGAGAACATCCGCCAACTGGTCATGTTGATCCCCATACGCACCATTGTGACTCCCTATTCGTATTTCTTGGTGACTCACAAGGGTTCTCTGGCCTAACCGTGGAAGTTCTAGTCGGAAACGAGACTCGGGTGGTTCATAGTCCAGCATCAGTCTTCATACCGGCCGGGGAAGTCCATGCTTATCGTCCAATGAAAGGCGGAGGTACATATATCAACTACGTTTTGGCAGGAGACTACAACAGCAGTCTTCTGGAAAAATTCGAACCAGGAAAGGAAGAGTGAATCATGGCTCCCTTAAACCCAAAAGCCAGCGCCTGGGATCAGATAGGTGGTCTCTTCTGGACTCAAGGTCGAGTCAGCGCCCGACCAAGTCAGTCGGAATTGGATGAGTTCTGTTCAGGAATCGAACCAAACCAGAAAGTTTGCGTAATTGGAGCAAGCACCAAAGAATTGTGTGAGGAAGTAATTTCCCTCGATGCACAATTGACAGTTATTGATTTTTCCCAAAAAATGATTCAAGATCTTTCCCTAGTCTTGAACGAGGGAGATTTGCGAGTATTGGATATCACTGCCGAGATTCCAGCGGATCTAGACGCGCGATTCGACTTCGTATTATCGGATCGTCTCATTAATCGGTTCGACCACGAAGAAGCTCGACGCGGGGTCGAAGGTATGTCGAACCTACTCTTAAGTGGCGGCATCATGCGGACATCTGTCAAGTTAGGTCTTTATCCAATGGATCGGACCATGCTATCTCATGCTGCAGAGGCGGACTGTGTCGACGATTTTTGGGACGAAGCGACTCAGACAATAGATTTCTCTCGCGCTGGAGCATCCTTGGAGGCTGGCCTTTTACCTCACGGATCTATCGACAAGATTTTACTCAAAGATTGGTACAAAGGAAGAGGGCGAGAGAAGCGCTTCACAGAGCAAGAAATTGAAACTTTATTAAAAGAGGCGCACTTTGAAGACATCCAAGCTTCTATTTTTCCTGACGCCTCGGAGACAAAAATGTTCATGGGGACCCGTGTGTAATGTGCGGAATTGTCGGAATTCAGAAATCTCAACAAGTTTCATCACTAGTCCCGGAATTAGAGTCCAGTCTCACTTGCATGTGTTCAAGGGGGCCAGATGGGTCTGGCACAGTCATTTCCAAGAATGGTGATAGGGGGATTGGTATGTGCCGCCTTCGGACCCGTTCCAGACTTGATGATTCGGTTCCATTTGTCGATCCTACAGGCCACAAATATGCCTTCAACGGTCAGATATTCAGTGATGAAGCAAGTTCTGGAGTCGAAGAAATAGATGGAGGATGGAAAGAGGCACAGACCGCATTCGCGAAGGAATCATGCCCGAACGGGATGTGGGCTTCTGCAGTTCTTTCTGAAACAGAAGAAATAAAGCTTAGTCGTGATCCGTGGGGAATAAAACCGTTATGGGTTCGTCACTTCGAGAAAAACAGTGAATCCTCAGAAAACGAATGGATGGCGGCTTCTACGCTAACTGCATTAACGAATACTGGTCCGCGACCGACCTTGAGAGATCAGGCGATTTTTCAGTTTCTTCTTGTTGGTCGAGTATACGATGGTGGAAGTTTTTGGGAGGGGATTCGCTCTTTTCCGCCCGGTGCTATCGGAAATATACACCAGGAAAGTGTCTCTCCAGAGCGACGATTTGCTCCCGCAGTTAACAGGATGCGGGCAAAACTTTCTCAGGCGAGGGATGAAGCCACGATATCAACTCTAATCCGAAATAGTATAAGTCAAAGCATTGCCCACTCATTAAAGTCAGAACGTAATATAGGGTTAGCGATAAGCGGTGGTCTAGACTCAACTATCATTGCTTGGCATAATAGGGAAATGGGGATTGAGAACCTTCAAACGATCAGTATTAAAGTGGCAGGAGATATAGATGGAATCACCTCCATGTCCCAGCTCCCCTGGGAAGGAGATAAGCCTAAAACCTGGACACATCACTCACGAATTATTCGCTCCTGCGATTATATCCCGTTACTCAAGGAAAGTATTAGAGAACTGGGCCATCCCACGTCGCTTACATCAGCTCCACTTTACTTAGCGTTGGCTAAATTGGCGAATGAAGCGAATATAACCGTACTTATGGTTGGAGAAGGCGCTGATGAGGTTTGGGGAGGCTATCGATCGTATCTCAATCTTACCGACTCATCTTTACCGATTGAGTTTTATTTGCCGGAAGATCACTTTTCTATAGCTCAGTCTTTACTGGGACATGATGCAGCCAATAAAGCCCGGAAGACCTTGGTCAACCACTTGCCACTCAATCG
>CAUTRO010000155.1:0-3771 GCA_963540685.1 uncultured Streptococcus sp. | reverse complement strand
TTTAAAGAATCCAAGGCATATGAAGAGACTCAAGGAAAACTCAAGGATAAGGCAGAAAATCGGGTTTTCGAAGAAGTTCCGATGTACATTCGGAATGCAATGAAAATGCCGATTAGTCCAATCGCCGGCAAAGCCATGTTTCGTGTTGAAGACATTGCGAGAAACGGGGAGTCAGTGGCTTTGAAGGGTTCTGATCGTATCGACGGTCGCGTCGATGATGTGCTGAATCTTGAATGGACAGTAAATGACGGTGGTCTTAGGGTTAGAGGGAGTCTTGGTGGAAATGCGGTCGATGCCGAGATGTCGGTGCTTGGAACGAGCTACGATGAGGTTTGGAAGGAGCTTTTGAGCAATGTCGGACTTCTAAGTCAATGGGATGCCTTGAACAACGCCCTACGGGTCACTTTCTCTGAAACTGACGACGATGAGCGGGAGTCATGTCTTCGTGCTCTTTATGTTGAACGTCCGTTTTTGGACGGTCTGGGTGAGTTCGAGGATGTGCTTATCAAGAATGTTGCGTTGCGTGCCAGTTCAGTGGATGAGGCGACCATCTGGGCGGATCATCGGTTGAGGTCAAGAATCAGGGACTATGCGACGGAGAGACGTTTCATTACGTGGACGGAAGAGGCCGTCAAACCGTTCGGAGAGTTTAACGGGTTGAGACTTCCTGCCTCGCGTCGCGATAGGGCACAGCAAGCGTGGTCTTATGCTCTGTCCGCAGATGGAGAACGTCCATCTCCTTTTACGTGGCATCTGGTTGCAGCTGAAGATTGGAGTCTGTGATGAGCAAGAGTTCGTTGAAAATCTGGGAAAAGATCTGCAGTCGAGTTGTAGACCAGGCTGATATACGCCTTCCTTCGGCGTGGGTAAAAAAACATGTAAAACAAGCGCAGGGCGTCGAGATCTGTGGCGGCGTGCTGGCTTCCGGAAGGAACCGCATGCTCGCTGAGGAAGTCGTCTCCATGATTGAGGCAGCCAGGGAGAAAGTGGTTTTGGCCAGCTTCCTGTTTGCGGATCTGGCGATCGAAGAAGCCCTTCTTCGGGCCTTCCGGCGAGGTGTACGTGTTTATGTGCTTATCGCTTCAGAAGCACGACTCGGAAAGGAGGAACCGGATGGGGAGTTCGAAAAGCGCGTTCTTGAGGAACATAAGAGTATGCTCGATCGGTTGGCGGGATACGTGCTATTTCGATCCGCGCCCCACTTTCACGCCAAGGTCATCGTCACCGACCCTGAGAATGAACCCAGGGGTCTGCTTCTCACGTGCAATCTGACCAAGGATGCACTTGAGCGGAACGAGGAAATGGCGGTCCAACTCACTCCTTCGGAGGTTCAGCTTGTTACGGCCTATCTAAAATGGGCGATGTGGGAGTCCGCTGAGCATGAGTTGCTTGAGCGTGGTCGATTCAAGTCGGTTAAGGCTCTTGGAAGTGTCGTTCACCCGAATGATGGTGGTGCGGTGATCTCCACCACGAGTGAATCCAATACGATTCGTGACGTGATGTTGCGTCAGATCGACCAGGCGTCAAGCGAGATCATCATTTGCAGCTTCGGTTGGGAGGAGAAGCATGAGGTGGTACGCCGTCTGTGTTCCAAGGCCGAGCAAGGTGTGAGCGTCACGGTGTTGGCGCGCATCCGCCTCGCCGCCATGCCAGCGCTAGCGGCGCTGGCGAGCGCTGGGGCTCGAGTTCTTGGGTTCAAGTGGCTACACGCCAAGGCAATGTGGACGGATACGGGTCGCGCAGTTGTTATGTCTGCCAACCTGGAGAGGTATGGGTTGGACCAGGGCTTTGAGCTAGGTGTATTGATGGATGATGCAAGGGCTCAGGGCGTGCGTGATCAGCTTATGCGATGGGCAGGCGAGGCTCAGTGGGTCTTTGAACGAAGTCCTTCGATCGGCGATAGTGTTGGCCAGGTCAGGGTCTGGCGCGGCGGTCGGCTGGAGGATATGCAGATTGAGGAGGCGGACAGTGTCGATCTTGGGCAGGTCGTCGCCAACTCAGCTGATGAGCTGGATGCGTCAATGCCAGTTTTGAAAGGAGATAATGGCTATCCTTTTCTGGCTAGGCAGGTATTTTGTACATGGCATGTAGTTCCGCCGGTGCTTGCCGGAAAGGCAAAGGAGAGGAAAAAGCCAGGAGAGGGTCGGGGCAAAGACAAGAGCAAAGATAGAAACCAAAGCCATGATAGAGGCCAAGAAGAGGCGGCTTATGACCTTCCTGTTTATGAAGAACCTGGAGGAAGGGTTGTGGTTGCGGTGAAGGAACCGGGGCAGTTGGAGCTAGCGAGGAAGGTCATGCGTGAAGTGAGGGCGAGTGCTATTGTGGTGGACGGGAGATAAGTGGTGAGCGAGACAATGGAAACTCTTCTCTGTTGGCACTCCAAGAACCACGGTATCGAGGTTCTGGGGCAGACTATTTCCCAGCTCAATACAGGCAGTGTTACTGTTGGACGTGTCCTATATCTCGTCCAGTCGGATATGGGGGTTCGCATTCCGGACAGAATGCATGGTGCGCGTATTGAGTGTTTGGAGATGCCCATTTCTGATCCGACCAAGCACAAACAGATCTATGACTCTTTGAAGGATAGGGTTATTCCTAAGCTGGAAGGGTTGAATGGTGGTTTGCATATAAACATCTCACCCGGTACGCCGGCTATGCATGCAGCCTGGTTGGTGCTTCATGCTGGCGGGATGTTTCCGGAAGGAACCAAGTTATGGTCATCTCAGTTTGATGTTGCAAGAAAGTGTAATGGTATTGATGCCGTTGATTTTCCGATTTCCACATACTTGAGTGAGATCAAGAAATTCTCGAGAGCCTACCCTGATCGTTCAGAGTACGGGGTCGAGGCGAAATCAGTAGCTCGTCGGAGGATGTTGGAAGATCTGAAGCGATACGCCTTGGTTCGCGGGGAGCCTTTGTTAATTATTGGGGAGCGAGGGGTTGGGAAAACGCAGCTGGTGGAAACATGTGTTGGTCCTATAAAAAATAGACGTAATGTCGTTACGGTTGACTGTGGTTCGTTGGATTCTGAAGCGGCCGAGAGTTTCTGGTTTGGCCATGTAAAAGGGGCCTTCGTTGGGGCAGATCGTAGTCGGGAAGGCGTTGTTTCCGAGGCGGATAAAGGGGTTCTATTTCTGGATGAAGTTCAGGATCTTCCAAGAACAATACAACGTAAGTTGTTACGCGTTTTTCAAGATCCAAAACGACGTCATAGACGTCTTGGGGAGAGCAAGGAAAGAGAAGCCGACGTCGAGCTGGTTTGTTCATCGAGTATGAGCTTGGAGGAGCTTCGTCGTTGCCTGGATCCTGGATTTTTTAATCGGATCAATCGACTGATTGTTCATGTTCCGCCATTGCGGGAGTGTAGGGAGGATTTGAAGGATGATTGGTGCAGGGTATGGAGGGATACTCTGAAATATATGAGACTTCCACGGGAGACGCCTTGGTCAAAAGATTTGGAAGGTGTTCTTGGAAGCCACCCATTGCAAGGAAATATGTGGGAGCTTCAAAGCATCTCTGCGTTATTGTCGGCGCAGTTGCTAAGTGGGAAATCGCACGATGACGCTATCCGTTATGCATTGAAGGAATGGAATTCGCGGGATTCATTTCGAGCGTCGGAGTTTAACGGTTTTGGGCAAGGGTCCCGAAAAGAACGAATTAGACAGTTTTGTAGAGCCATGGCGCAATGGGCGAAGGCAAAGTACGGAACTTGGACGGAAGCAGCTTCTGTACTTGGTTGCGACGAAAAGACGTTGCGGGATGACGCGAAGT
>CAUTRO010000154.1:0-3791 GCA_963540685.1 uncultured Streptococcus sp. | reverse complement strand
GTTAAGTAATAAGTTGCAGTCAAGCTTGCTTCACCTTGATTGACAAAAATCTCGATGGAATTTTTATCTAGAACAACTTCCAATTCTTTAGCTTCAATATCTACATACCGTCGACTAGTGTCCTGTTCTTCTTCACCTAGAATTTTTTGAATAAGATGGCTACGATCAATGTAAACTTGCTGCGCATTACTGTCATAACCAAATTCAAGATAATCTATATCATTTCCTAAGTGGTAATGACAATCTTTATCTATTTGGATTTGATATTGGCCTTTTTTAACAGGGAATTGTCTTAGTTTGCCATCTTCCAATCTTAGAATTCTAGGTAAAGTCATGGCACATGCCCATTTGTGTTCTTGGTCATGGGTTGGAAGGGTACGCCCCCATGTCTGCATCCAAGCAATCAGGATACGACGATTTTGATCGTCCAACAATGTTTGAGGCGCATAGAAGTCTTGGCCATGATCAATTTCTTGAACTGATTCTGGGATAAAACGTTTTTCTCTCCAATCTACCTTACCCGTGAACAAAAGCGATGAGTTGATGTTATGATATGAGTCTCCCTCACGCTGATAACGCATGGGTGACATAATAAGGCAATCTTTCCCATCTAACTCGAAGTAATCTGGGCATTCCCACATAAAGCCTTGGTGTTCTCCCCCTTTTAAAAAGATGGATTCGAACTGCCATTCTACTAGGTTATCGGACCCTAGTAGAACGATACAGCCCACATTATCCATGTGTTTGGCAGCTACTACGGAGTAATAGCGTCCATCTTTTTCAAAGAGTTTTGGATCACGGAAATCAGCAGCAATCAACTCATCTGGCAAGTCTGCTCCAGTTGCAACTGGATTTTGGGAAATCTTTTCAAAGTGAATCCCGTCATCTGAAAATACCATATTTTGCACTTGGCGGACACCGGTTTCTTCTTCGATATGTCCAGTGTACATGAGCCAGAGGCGATCATCCTTGACAATGGCAGAGCCTGAGAAACAACCATTTCGGTCATAATCTTGGTCAGGAGCAAGTGCCACTGGCAAGTGCTCCCAAGTCACCAAGTCCTTACTTTTAGCATGTCCCCAGTGCATAGGCCCCCAAACACTATCATATGGATAGAATTGATAAAAGAGATGGTATTCTCCACGAAAATAGACAAATCCATTTGGATCATTGATCCAACCAATCTCAGCTGAAAAATGTTCTTCAGGCTTATATTGAGTATTAACGAGATGTTTATTTTCTGCTATAAAACGATTGGCTTTTTCTACTGTGTATTTCTTATCTCCCATAATCAACCTCTAGTTTTTGTTTGCTTGGTATTGGTCGTAGTATTTTTGTTTAATAGCGAGGTAATCAGAAAGTCCGTATTTTTCAAGTTCTTTCTTGTAATCATCCCACTCAGTATCAATATTGCCATTTACAATCCATTCAGCACGTTTACGGTAGATATAGTCATTCATATCTGCTTCGATATGGGCAATCTTGTCCAAATCTTCCTGTGTCATAAAGACTCTTGGATAGTTATTGTCATTGCTCATGTAAGGAACATAATATTCTTTGATAAGATCCAAACGCCATTTGGCATCATCAGGCATGGTTGTTACTTTACCATAGTATGAATCTAGGATAGCTAGTGGTCCTCCTACTTCAGTCTTTTGACGAAGTTCTGCTGGTGCAGTTCCGTTTAGTGGTAAGTGTTTTAGACTATTTGACGCTTGATCCAATTCAAAGATGTTTTGTTGTTTGTCATCTCCGTAAGTTCCCCAGTTATTTTGCACAGATTGGAGTGGAGCGTATTGTGCATCAATCCATTTAGCTGTCAATTCTAGGTTTTTGTTTACACTGGTAATAACCATCTTGTCACGTGCAAATCCCATACCGTTTGTACGAGCTACGTGTTTTTGACCACTTGGTCCAGCAAGTACTGGTAAAACATCATAACTTTCGTTACTTCCAGTAACATTATTCTTATCCCATGTAAAGTAAACACCAAATTTCTGATCATGACCTTTAGCAATGTAACTATTCCAATCATGTTCGAAAGCTTCTTTATCAATCAAGCCTTTTTCTTGCAATTGACGGATAAATTTGACACCTTCTTTATAGTTATCGTTATCTGCTGTGAAATCAACTTTGCCATCATTTCCTACTACTAAATGATCATCGTTATCCCCTATACCAAATGCAGCAAATAGGAATTTAAAATCTTCGTTTCCGTTACCACTAATAAATGAAAATGGAATTTCATCAGCCTCTCCATTTCCATTTGGATCCCCGTTTTTGAAAGCTTCTAGGACTTTAATCAAATCATCAGTAGTTTTTGGCATCTCAAGACCAAGTTTCTTAAGCCAATCTTTGTTAATCCAAGCCATATCGTTGACGCTGTGAATAGACTCTTTACCATCTCCAAGCTCTTCAATCCATGGGAATGAGTAAATGTGCCCATCAGGTGCTGTCATCAAGGCCTTGTACTCTGGTTTCTCATCCAAAATTTTCTTAAGATTTGGCATGTATTTATCAATCAAATCTTCAACTGGAATAATAACACCTTTTTTAGCCCAGTTCATCAAGTCCACATCTGAAGCTCCGTCGTTGTGGATAGCATCTGGTAAATCACCACTAGAAATATCCAAGTTACGTTTTTCTGCAAAGTCGGATTGGTAGTTGGTCCAGTCAATATGAACGCCAGTTTCCTTCTCCAAACGTTGCAAAATTAACTTTTCATTTGGGTCTTTAGGAGCTAACGGTGAACTGGCTGTCATAAACTTCAATGTTTTCTTTTCTTGAAGCGGGAATGTTACACCTTCCAACTTATAATCTGGACTTGAAGCTGTATTTTTTGAGCCACAGGCTGCAAGTACTGCTAAACTAGCTGTCAACAAAACTGCTGATTTTGAGAATGTTTTGAATTTCATGAGAAAACTCCTTTTATTTTTTCTTTTTTTATCCTTTAAGTGAACCAGCCATAATTCCTTTATCAAAGTATTTTTGGAAGAATGGATACATAACAATCAATGGCAAGCTGGAAATGACAATAGTTGCGTATTTAATCAATTCAGCTAAACGTTTCATTTCATTCATAGCCGCTTGTGCTCCAATCATGTCTTGACCTGGTTGGCTCTGAATGAGAATTTTACGAAGTACAAGTTGCAATGGTTCCAAGTTTGGATCCTTGATATAAATCATTGCATCAAAGTATGAGTTCCACTGTCCTACAAAAGCATATAGGAAGAGAACAAACATAATTGGTTTTGCAAGAGGAAGCATGATTTTGAAGAAAATCTGTAAATCATTTGCACCATCAATGACCGCTGCTTCAACTAATTCTTCAGGCAATCCTTGGAAATAAGCCCTAGCAAGAATAATATTCCAAACATTGACAGCACCTGGAACAATGATAGCCCATGGAGTATTAAGCATGCCCAAATCTTTTACTAGTAAGTAAGTTGGAACTAAACCACCACCAAAGAACATGGTCACAATCAAGAAGTAGTTAATCCAACGGCGCCCTACCAAATCTTTTTTGGAAAGAGGATAAGCTGTAAACACAGATAGCAAGACTGTTAAAGCTGCAAATCCAAAAGAGTATAGTAGAGAATTGATAAAACCTCTTAGAATAGATTGGTCACTGAATACACGCTGGTAACCTTCTACAGTCCAATCGGCTGGATTAAAGCTAATCCCTCTACTAACCAGAACCTTAGGATCCATAAAGGATGCTACGACGATATAAAGTAAAGGAAGCAAAGTCATCAAAACGATAAAGACAATAATGATTTTATTTAAGAGTA
>CAUTRO010000153.1:0-3800 GCA_963540685.1 uncultured Streptococcus sp. | reverse complement strand
GAAAAACTCATTTGCTCGGTCTTTAACGATCTCGAGAAATTTTTTCATAGCTAAATTCTCCATAACTTGATACAATATATTATAGATAATTTCCGTGATTTTGTAAATGATTTACGAATAATAGAGATGAGAAAGCAAGAAAGGAGTGGGGAAATGGCAGAATTTTCATTTCAAATTGAGGAGCATTTATTGGTTTTGTCCGAAAATGACAAAGGGTGGACCAAAGAATTGAACCGTGTAAGTTTTAACGGTGCTCCTGCTAAGTATGATCTTCGCACCTGGAGTCCAGACCATACAAAGATGGGCAAAGGGATTACACTAACGAACGAAGAGTTTCAAGTCATGCTCGATGCATTCAAAAATGAATAACAAAAAGAGGTCCTTTAAGGATTTCTTTTTTGTTATAGTCTAAAACTATAAAAAGATCAAGGATATTAGATTAACGTAACCCCTTGTTTGTCTAGTATTAGACTGCTATAATGGTTGCATTAATGAATTAATGTAAAACTTATAGGAAAGAGGGACTCGTCTTGACACATACACATGCACCTTATCGCGTAGACCATGTTGGATCATTTCTTAGACCAGCAGCTTTGGTTCAGGCTCGTGAAGACTTCGCAGCTGGAAAAATCAGTCAGGCTGACTTAACAAAAGTAGAAGATCAGGCTATTCGTGACCTTGTTGAAAAGAAAATTGCGGCTGGTCTCAAATCAGTAACAGATGGGGAATTCCGCCGAGCTTATTGGCGCTTGGATTTCTTCTGGGGCTTCGGTGGCATTGATCATGTCCAGGCGGCAGAGGGATATCATTTTCATGATGAAACTACCAAGGCTGACTCAGCTCTTGTCGTTGGAAAAATCACAGGAGCCAACCATCCATTTGTAGAGCATTACAAGTTCTTGCGTGATCTTGTAGCAGATGTAGATGGTGTAGAACCTAAATACACCATTCCAGCGCCAGCTCAATTCTATTTTGAACTGATCCGTGATGCTGAACATGTGGAACAACTGAACACCATCTATCCTGATTTCGCAGCTATTCGTGAAGACATCAAGCAAGCCTATCTCCAAGTGATTCAAGATCTCTATGATGCAGGACTTCGAACTCTTCAAGTTGATGACTGTACGTGGGGTGTCTTGGTAGACGACAACTTCTTGTCGGCTTGGGGAGCAGCTCAAGGAAAGTCAAAAGATGAGGTTCGTCGGGAACTCGCTGATCTCTTCTTGACCTTTAACAACGATGTTTACCAACATGTTCCTGCTGGTTTAACCGTCAATACGCACGTTTGTCGTGGGAACTTCCATTCCACCTGGGCTTCATCAGGTGGTTATGCGCCGATCGCGAAAGAACTCCTAGGAGAAGAAGCAGTGAATGCTTACTTCCTTGAGTTTGATACCGATCGTGCCGGTGGTTTTGAACCACTTGCAGAAGTAACACCTGGAAAAGGAGTGGTCCTAGGGCTTTTGACGTCTAAGAGTGGTCAATTGGAGAACAAGGACGAGGTCATTGCTCGTATTAAAGAAGCGAGTCAGTATGTACCTTTAGAAAATCTTTATCTGTCTACCCAGTGTGGCTTTGCTTCTACAGAAGAAGGAAACATTTTGACAGAAGAAGACCAATGGAAGAAAATTGGCTTGATCAAAGAGATTGTTGCTGAAGTTTGGGGCGAATAAGGAGGAAGAAACATGTCAGATTTACTAAGTATTTATAAAGAATTGCAAGCTAAAAAATGGGTAGACTTGAGTCACCAAATCAATGCAGAAAGTCCACACTTTCCAGCTCTTCCCGCTTTGCAACAAGAGGACCTCTTCACACTGAAAGATGGCTTCCATGTCCAAAAATTTACAGTAGTTGGTCAATACGGAACGCATATCGATGCACCGATCCACTTTGTAGAAGGTGGCCGTTGGTTGGATGAGATTGACCTCAAAGATCTTCTCTTACCACTCTATGTTATCGACAAGTCTAGAGAAGTTGCAGCCAATCCAAACTTTATCTTGAGCAAACAAGATATTTTGGATTTCGAAGAAGAACATGGACAAATTGCAGAAGGCGCTTTTGTGGCCTTCCGTAGTGATTGGTCAAAACGTTGGCCAGATCAAGATGCTATGCGCAACCTAGATGAAAATGGGGTTCAACAAAGTCCAGGATGGAGCCGTGAAGCTTTGGAATTCTTGATCCATGAACGCCATGTTAAAGCGGTGGGTCATGAGACCTTCGACACAGATGCAGGTATCCCAGCTGCAGAGCATGGCTTGGTCAATGAATACTACCTCTTGGAACAAAATATCTACCAAGTAGAAGTCTTGAACCAATTGGATCAAGTACCAGCTGTAGGGGCTTTGATTTCAATTGCCTTCCCTCATTGGGACAAGGCAACTGGTTCACCTGTGCGTGCCATTGCCATCTTACCATAAGCTAAGAAAAAGAGAGTGGGACAGAAATCGGTCATTCGTTAGAATTCGATTTCGTCGTCCCACCTCCGCACAGTTGAGTAGGGCTGTAAAAGCTGATGAAATCAGCGTAGTAGAGCCCACTCAACCACTGCGTCTTGCTCGACAATCCAAAGAAAATTGAGAGGCTAGGACTTTTGTCCCAGCCTCTTATTTTTTATCTCATGGTCACGAATTCTTCTGATCCAGTTGGGTGAATGGCGACAGTTGCATCGAAATCGGCTTTTGTCGCTCCCATCTTGATAGCAACTGCAAATCCTTGGATCATTTCGTCCACTCCATATCCAAGACCATGGAGACCAACGACTTTTTCTTCTGGACCCGCAGTGATGAGTTTAAATATTGCCTGCTGGCGATATTGGGTAACAGCTGTGTACATGGAAGCAAATTGAGAAGTATAGACCTTAATATTCTCTTTTCCATAAGTTTGTAAGGCTTCCTCTTCAGTTAAGCCAACCGTTCCGATAGCAGGGTGAGAAAAGACAACGGTAGGGATGCTAGTATAATCCATTTTTGCATCGACTTTTCCATTGAATAGTCTTTCAGAAAGAGTGCGTCCAGCTTTAATAGCGACAGGGGTTAATTCTTTTTCTCCTGTGACATCACCAAGAGCATAGATTCCTGGAATAACTGTATTCTGGTATTCGTCCACTGCAATGAATCCTTTTTCATTTAAGGTGACACCTGCAGCTTCCAAATTCAGATCCTTGACGTTTGGTTTGCGCCCAGTTGCCCAGATGACATGTTCTGCCACGTGGCTGGTCATATCTTCAAAATAAATCTTCACACGACCGTCTTCTAATTTTTCAAGCTTCATGGGAACCTTCTGTTTGTGCAGTGGAAGGTTTTGTTTTTCAAATTCTTCCATTAACCCATCGACAATGTAGGAATCAAAACTACGTAAAACCCGATCTTTCCGGATGAAGAGGTCTGTCTGAACGCCTAAATGGTGGAGCACACCGGCTAGTTCCACCGCGATGTAGCCTGCCCCAATAATAGCAACAGATGTAGGGAGTTCTTCCCAAGCAAAGACATCATCAGAAGTTTCGCCGAATTCTGCTCCAGGAACAGAAGGGATATGAGGATGGGCTCCTGTCGCAATCACAATATGGTTGGCTTTGATGGTTTCTCCATTTACTTCAAGCGTATGAGCATCCACAAAACGAGCACGTCCTTCAATGAGTTCGACTCCATTACGTTTGAAACTACCATCATAAGAATTCCGAGAACGATCAATATAGGCTTCGCGATTTTTTCTTAACGTTGTAAAATCAAATTTAGTCTGTTCAGAAGTAAAGCCATAGTCTGGCCCGTAATCACGAATGGCTTCTGCAATCTGTGCTCCGT
>CAUTRO010000152.1:0-3839 GCA_963540685.1 uncultured Streptococcus sp. | reverse complement strand
GTGACATGGGTATCGAAGTACCATTCGAAATGGTTCCAGTTTACCAAAAAATGATCATCACGAAAGTAAACGCTGCTGGTAAAGTTGTTATCACTGCAACAAACATGCTTGAATCAATGACTGAAAAACCACGTGCAACTCGTTCAGAAGTATCAGACGTATTTAACGCTGTTATCGACGGAACTGACGCTACTATGCTTTCAGGTGAGTCTGCAAATGGTAAATACCCACTTGAGTCTGTTCGTACAATGGCGACCATCGACAAGAACGCTCAAATTCTTCTTAACGAATACGGACGTTTGAATTCAGATTCATTTAAACGTAACTCTAAGACAGAGGTTATGGCATCAGCTGTTAAAGATGCAACAAACTCAATGGATATCAAATTGGTCGTTACTCTTACTAAGACTGGTCACACTGCACGTTTGATTTCTAAATACCGTCCAAATGCTAATATCTTGGCCTTGACATTTGACGAATTGACAGAACGTGGATTGATGTTGAACTGGGGTGTTATCCCAATGTTGACAGATGCTCCATCATCAACTGACGATATGTTCGAAATCGCTGAACGTAAAGCAGTTGAAGCAGGTCTTGTACAATCTGGTGACGATATCGTTATCGTAGCAGGTGTGCCACTTGGTGAAGCTGTTCGTACAAACACTATGCGTATCCGTACAGTACGTTAATAAAGACACTTGTTCTTAAAACCTTGCTTGTTGATCGATACGGATCAACAGTGAGGTTTTTCTTTTTCCTCTGGACTTGTCTATGGAGGAAGTTATCAAGAAGAATTCTCACTAATATTTACTTTCTCTTTTTTAAAGATTGAAAACATGGTATAATAAATAAAAAGGAAGGGAGACACACATGCCAAGGAGAGATTTAATAAGAAATATCGTCATTGTCGGTCTACTCGTATTAGCACTGATTTTATTACGAATTTTTGTATTTCATCCATTAACCATTACTGAAAAAATGGCCAATGCCTCTGTAAAAAATGGGGATCTAGTTGTGGCAACTAGAACTGCCCAGGTAGATCGCAGTGATTTGGTTTTATACAAGGTTGGTGGAAAAGAACACCTTGGACGTGTCATTGCTAAAGAAGATGATGAAGTAGGCTATGTGGATGATGTTCTCTATTTGAATGGGCAGGCAACGCCAGAACCTTACTTGAATAAAATGCTCAACAAACATTTAGCTGCTCCTACCAGTAATGGGTATTACACAGATGACTTCTTTTTATCAGAGTTAAAGGGAACCAAGGCTGGTCGTGTACCATCGGATACTTACTTGGTTTTAAATGATAACCGTGGGGATACAGAAGATAGTCGGGAGTTTGGGTATATCCATAAAAATCAGATCGAAGGAGTTGTCAATCTCCGCCTCTACCCCCTCAATAAATTTGGATTTATAAAAGTTGAAGAATAGCCGAAAGGCTATTTTTTTATAAATATCAAAATAAACTAGTTTTTTTTTCCATTTTTGTGGTATGATGTCCATTAAATAATTTTTTAGGGGGAAATGCTATGCAGTATGCTTTGGAAATTTTACCAAGTTTGTTAAAGGGAGCAAGTCTCACCTTGCAAGTGTTTGCTTTCGTATTAGTTTTATCGATTCCACTAGGGATTGTCGTTGCTTTTTTGCTTCAATTTCGCTCAAAGATCTTGCATGGCTTCCTAACAATTTATATTTGGATCATGCGAGGGACACCTCTCTTGCTTCAGTTGATCTTTATTTATTATGTTCTTCCAAGTATTGGAATTCGGATTGACCGGTTACCTGCGGCTATTATGGCCTTCACCCTCAATTATGCAGCCTATTTTGCGGAAATCTTCCGTGGAGGAATTGTCGCAATTCCGAAAGGTCAGTATGAGGCCGCTAAGGTCTTAAAACTGAGTTCTTGGCAAACCATTCGCTACATTATTTTGCCTCAGGTGGTGAAGATCGTTCTTCCAAGTGTCTTCAATGAAGTCATGTCCTTGATCAAAGACACTTCCTTGGTCTATGCTCTGGGAATCAGTGATTTGATCCTCGCAAGTCGGACGGCAGCCAATCGTGATGCCAGTCTAGCACCTATGTTTTTAGCGGGAGCTATTTATTTAGTCCTCATTGGGATCGTGACCATCATTGCCAAGCGGGTTGAAAAGAACTTTTCATATTATAAATAGGAGGAGAAGCATATGTTAGAATTAAAACAAATTTCGAAACGTTTTGGGGATAAGCAGATCTTATCAGATTTCAATCTTCTCGTTCCTGAAAAACAAATCGTTGCCATTGTTGGACCTTCTGGAGGAGGCAAGACCACCTTGCTTCGTATGCTAGCTGGTCTTGAAACGATCGACTCTGGTCAGGTCTCCTACAATGGTGAAAACTTGCCACTGGATGCCTTGGAAAAACGAAATCTTCTCGGATTTGTCTTCCAAGACTTTCAATTATTTCCACACTTATCGGTCCTGGAAAACCTTATCTTGTCTCCAATCAAGACTATGAATGTAACGAGGGAAGAAGCTAGTAAAAAAGCCATGAACTTACTAGAGCGCTTGGGGCTTGAAAACCACGCGGATGCTTATCCATTCTCCCTATCTGGTGGTCAGAAGCAACGGGTGGCTTTGGCTCGGGCCATGATGATCGATCCTGAAATTATTGGCTATGATGAGCCGACTTCGGCCTTGGATCCAGAATTGCGATTAGAAGTTGAAAAGTTAATCTTGCAAAACCGTGAACTGGGGATGACCCAGATTGTTGTGACCCACGATATCCCATTTGCAGAGGCTATTGCGGATATACTGATCAAGGTTGAGCCAAAATAGGAGGTGCCTATGAAACGAGTAATACCATGGCTGCTAGGTCTCCTTAGTCTCGTCCTTCTGACGGCTTGTGGTCAGACCGTGAGTGATCCTAAAGTGGACAACTGGCAAAAATACCAAAAGGAGCAGTCCATCACCATTGGTTTTGATAATACTTTCGTTCCTATGGGATTTGAACAAAAAGATGGGACCTATGCAGGTTTTGATATTGATTTAGCCAATCAAGTCTTTGAATCTTATGGGATTCATGTAAACTGGCAACCCATTGATTGGGACATGAAAGAGACGGAATTAAAAAATGGTACCATTGATGCCATCTGGAATGGCTACTCGGCGACTGATGAACGTCGGGAAAGTGTTGCTTTTACAAAGCCCTATATGAAAAACGAACAAGTCTTGGTCACTAAGAAAGCATCTGGAATCCAATCGGTCGATGGGATGAAAGAGAAACGATTAGGTGCCCAGACCGGATCGTCTGGCTATATGGATTTTGAAGCCAATCCTAAAATCTTAAAAAATAAGGTCAAAAATCAGAAGGCTACCCAATACCAGAGTTTCAACGAGGCGCTGATCGATCTCCAGAATGATCGGATTGATGGCCTCTTAATCGACCGTGTTTATGCTAACTACTATCTGCAAACAGAAGGAATTTTAAAAGACTACAATGTTTTTCCTGTCGGTTTTGAGACAGAATCCTTTGCAGTAGGGGTGCGCAAGGCAGATAAAACCTTGAAGAAAAAAATTGATGAAGCTTTTGTAAAACTTTATCAAAAGGGCCAGTTCCAAAAGATCTCTAAGAAGTGGTTCGGAACGGATGTAGCAACAGAAGACATCAAGTAAAAAAGCTAGGAAATTTCCTAGCTTTTATTAGTAATTTGATGGAAGACCTTTTGCCAATGTTCATGACGACGCCAGAGACTGGTATGGACTTGGTTATTTAATTCATAGCGAATCAACTTAGTCTTTTGACTGATGGATTCGATCTCGAAATTCTTAAAGGGAATCTGATGCTCTTCCTGCAAACGGATT
>CAUTRO010000151.1:0-3839 GCA_963540685.1 uncultured Streptococcus sp. | reverse complement strand
AAGTTTCTGCTTGATACATTTCAAGGAAGGTCACTGAGTCTGGAATCGAGCTCTTAAGCTGTTGGATATGCTTGAGAGGCGCAAGGCCACGTGAGATAGCTTCCTTGTCATACCCTTCAGGGAAGTGACAATAACTCTATTAAATACTACTATCATATCGGAAATTAGGTTGAAGAGCAAGTTCGTTACTAGGTGGAGAGATTTGAGAAGATCAAAAAAGAGAACCGGTCGGTTCTCTCCAGGTTGTAACTTTTTCATCAACCATACACAGTTGATAAAGCATCTTGTTTAATTCAAACTCAGTTGATAAACTTCAGAAATATAGTATGTTAATTAACAAGACTTTCAAACCATCCACTAATATTATTCAACAATATACCTAATTGACCAATTAATCCATCTTGTTCCATCGCTTTATTTTCATACTCGTTTATTTTTTTGAGCAATTTATCGATATTTTCATTCATCGCTTTAATACTAGCATCAAAATTCTCAATGAGATCCTCTGCTGGAGTAATAAATTTCGTGTTATGAAGATTACCCGTCCACGAATCATCATGTTCGTTTTTCTTAGTATCCAAAGATTTTTTCTGTTTTACAAATTCACCCTTGATAGTTCTTAATTCCTCATAAATTTTTTTTACTTCTCGAGCTTTCTCTAAATATTCTTCTTTTTTTGATTGTGCTGAACTAATCTGTGATCGAATTGCAGCTTGTTGACTAGCTTTCGACATATTCCCTCCTTATAATAAATCATTTATAAATTATTCCCATTACAATGGCCACAGCTAACAAAATAGGCAATAAAATCAACATCCAGATTCCAATCCACATTTCCCGCTTATAAGATTTGTCTAGTCCACTATAGCGTTCAACGTATGATTCTTTTGGACAAGCTGGATTATACCAGACCGTCATCTTCGATCCCGGTGGAAAAGCATCTTGAAAAAGATTTCCCTTTGAGACTGTAGAATTGGTGTAGATAGTTATCCTTTGCGCCATAAAATCGATATCTCTAGCCGATTGATTTGTTTTCCAAGGAAGTGTCGCCCGCACCACCCGATAATATTTCAGGCTATTACGATAGGTCTGATCATCCACTCTATATTCTACAATTGGAGCATCTACAATTTGTGTTCGCTTATAACCAACTACCACTCCCTCAACACTCTTTGAAGAGAGGTTCTTAATCCTAATTTCTCTTTTATAAAAATGTCCAAAAAAGAGTACAGCAAACAAAGGAAATCCAATAGCGACCATACCAATTACTATAAGTATGCTGATATCAGTCATGTCCAACACCTACTTCATCATAATGTCTGTGATGCTCAAACTCATCTTCGTTTCATCCGATATCTTCTCCACGATCGAGCTTTGTTCACTCGTCAAAGGAAGTAATAAGAGAGTCGCAGATTGCGTTGGTAACTTAGGGTTATTCGATAGACTATACTGGACCACTTGATCTTGGTAAACAAATTGCCCATCATAACTCCAGCTAATTTTAAAGGTCGCATCATGATCAATATTCGTTGTCGTTTTGTTGACCAACATAAATACTGCATATTCCTGTTGCTCTACAGTATAGGTACTCCCTGTATAATACAAAGTGATCTCACCTTGCTTGCCAGCCTCCGGATGCTCTTTAACTAACTTCTTGCCTAGTTCGATCAAGTCAGATGTTTTTCCTTCATACTGAGGTGCTACTACAAATTTCAAGCCCTTTTCCTCTTTAGCAGACGAGGAGACCTTTGTACTTTGCTCTGTTTTGTTTGTAGCTGACTCCTTAACCTCTTTTTTCGGCTGAGCACAGGCTGTTAACACAAGCACACTCACCAGTAATACCATCATCTTTTTCATGGATCGTTTCCCTTCTTTTATGATCGAGTTGAATTCAAAAAACATTTTCTACTATCATACCGAAAATTAGTTTGAAGAGCAAGTTTGCCACTAGGTGGAGGGAGTTGGAGGGATGAAAAAGAGAGAACCAGGGGGTTCTCTCTAGTGTATGATTTTCCATCAACCTATTATACTCAGTCATACAATTCTTTAAGTTAATAGAATATCAACTACCCTATTTGATAAAAGTTAATCTTATCTATAAATAATAATATTTCTATTTAAAGAAATCATCACTTTTTGTCAAATCAGAAGATATACCGTCTTCACGTTTAGATTTTTTTATAGATGGTACAAAACCAAACTGTTCAGAAAGTTTCTTATCTTGTTTATCAAATTCTTCTGCTAATTTTACAAGGAATTCACTATAAAGCTGAACAACCCCTGATATAGAATTAGCGTCGGTTTGAAATAAACTGAGACAACGTTCCAGAGGTGCTTTAGATGTGTCATTCACCGCTGATTGCCCTTGATTATCCGTCACTGCCATCGCTTCAACAGTTGTACTTGAACTACTTAGTAAAGTCGTATCAATATCAATACTCATTCTAACCTCCTTTAATTACTTTGATGTACTTTTTTCCACTCTTCAAAATCCGCATAACTCTTAATTTGCGTCTTTTCGCCAGTCTTAGCGTCTTTCGCATAGATCTCCATGATCTCTTGGCCTTTTGGTGCAAACCAATGAAGAGCTGTGTTAAACCATTCTTCTATATTTACCTGGCCAGGTCTTGCAAATAACTTTTCACCATTAGAAAGATTTTCAGCCACTTTAGGCAATTCTATAGCCAAATTGGTTTTCTCTAGATTTTTAGCATTTTCATAACTAAAATTTAGACTCAAATTCGCGATAGTCATGCCATATTCAGTCCTTATTTTAGATGCAAAATCTAATACATCATACTCTTTTCCCAATAATCCCAAAACAGTTTGATAATCCCTAGATTTTGGATACTCAACCTCTTCAGTCTCCATATTATACCAGAGAATCCCATCTTTTAAATCTGTAATATAGTATCTTAATTCTAAATACTCTTTGCCTTCAAATGTGATTGCTGTTACATTAAAAACTTGTTGATTGATGCCTTCATTTAGGAGTTTCGGTAGTAAGTCAAAGGTTTTCTTTGTAAAATCTGAATTATTCAAGTCATAGGTTGTAATAATGATGGACTCTCCCTGATCAATTTTAGTCTCACTTGCCTTAGCATCTATTCTTTTTTTATAACTGGCTGTCACAAAATAGTTTTGTGACATACTGATATTATGAGTAAAATTATTTCCATCTAAACCAACTGAAATATACTGTCTATCGGCACCAAAACTTTGAATCGATTTCACCTTGGGTGCTTTGTCTTCAACATAACTATAACCTAATTCCGGTTTAATGGTATAAGCTATTTTAAATCCTAGTCGTAACAATAATAGAGTCAGTATCAAAGCAGAGATCACAATTAGTAACCATTTTATAAGCTTTTTAAACATAAAATACCTCAACATCACTTTCCAACGAGTTCATTAAAAGTCTTAGTATTATTTGCCAAATAAGAATCCATCCAATTATCAGTACCAGGGTTTTTTTCAAAAGTCAAACCATACGTTTCGCTAATTTTTTTAAGTCCCTTCCAAATATTTGGCTCTCCAACTTCTGAGATGGTCTTATCACTTTTACCTGCTAGGAGGTCCCTCGTATCACTTGTCATATAGGCTTCTTTTGTGGAGTCCCCTTTGTCAGGATTTATCTTAGATTGGATATCATCCCAAATATTAGATTGCTTATCATTTGTTGGAGTAGATTTAATTTGTTTATCGAACATTTCCAAACCTTCTTCCCCATATTCACGGTAGATATAACTTCGCAAACCATTTTCTTCCATATCGTGGCTCTGTAGAATTGCTTGCAAATCATAGGTCATGTCAACTTTTGAACTTCCCTTTGATCCTGT
>CAUTRO010000150.1:0-3870 GCA_963540685.1 uncultured Streptococcus sp. | reverse complement strand
TTTATGATAATTATTGACTATTTTATTTTATTTTTTCTGTTTTTGAAAAATGTTGGGGCGCCACTTCTGCCGTTACGTGTGCTCCTAATCCTTGGGCGAATGCCACAACCTTGACGCTTTCTTCCTTGGAAAGGTGTTGGATATGGAGGTGGGCACCTGTCGCATGGGCAATCATGGCATCGCGCGCAGCCATCGAGTATTCAGCCACACCCGTCGCTCCACAGACATGAAAATGTTCCTTGGCAATGTTTTCATTCAAACCAAGAATGCCATTCAACTCAGGGTCTTCTTCATGCAGACTGATAAAGGTACCTAGACGCTTGGCTTCTTCCAAGGCTTCACGGACAACCTTGGTACTTTGAAGAGGAATCCCATCATCTGAAAATCCTACCGCACCAGCCTGAAGCAAACCTTCAAAATCTGTCAGGTGTTGACCGTCAAAGTTCTTAGTCACCGTCGCAACCGTATGAATATGGAGATTTTCCTTGGCGGCAGAAGCTAAGACTTCCTCTAAGGTAGCAATATCTGAAATGGTCGGATTGGTATTGGCCATCATGACCACTCGAGTAAAACCACCCGCAGCTGCTGCTAAGGCACCCGTATGGATATCTTCCTTATGGGTTTGACCAGGTTCACGGAAATGCACGTGCACATCGATCAAACCAGGCGCTACAACCAGACCACTAGCATCAAGCACCTCTTGTCCATCTGTTGGGAGATTTTCAGCGATCTCTACAATTTTCTTTCCTTGGATACGAAGGTCACAGACTTGATCCAAACCTGTTTTAGGATCTATGATGCGACCATTTTTAATGACAACCATTGCGTTCTCCTTTATTCATAAAAATCAACATGGGTCTCTAGTAAGCGATCCCCGTCATAGCGAAACATAGCTGAAAAGAAGGGTTTATCCTCCAAGAGCCACTCGACAAAGGTATGGTCCCCCTCCCAAGTTGGTTTACTTAAGACTTGATCATAAGGCACCCATTCCAAGGTTCCTTCGTTGCATTCGATCAGTTCTCCCTCAAAGTCCGTTACCTTAAAGACATAGGTGTACCAGTCCAGATCTGGCGTAAACTCAGGAAAGGTAATGATCCCTTTCAAGACTGGCTTAGCTTTCAGGCCCGTCTCCTCAAAAATCTCACGCGCAGCACACTCCTGTGGGGTCTCCCCGCGTTCTAATTTCCCACCAACTCCGATCCATTTGCCTTCATGGACATCATTGGGCTTTTTATTGCGATGCAACATGAGAAATTCTTTCCCATTGTCGATATAACAAATCGTTGCTAATTGTGGCATTTCTTTCTCCTATCTTAACCAATCAATCGGCTCGCGTCCCGCTTTTTCCAAAAATTGATTGGTTTTTGAAAAAAGTTGGGAACCAAAGAATCCTCTGTAGGCCGATAAGGGACTTGGGTGAGCTGACTCAAGGACCAAATGTCGATCATGGGTGATCAAAGGCTTTTTTTTACGAGCGTAAGATCCCCAGAGGATAAAGACGACGGGCTCCTCCAACTCATTGACCACCTTGATCACAGCATCTGTGAACGGCTCCCAAATTTGTCCCGCATGACCATTGGCTTGACCAGCAGGAACCGTCAAGCAGGCATTGAGCAAGAGCACCCCTTGCTCCGCCCAAGAGGTCAGATCATGTGATCGCTTCTCACCAATGTCTGAGCGCAATTCTTTAAGAATATTTTGCAAAGAGGGAGGCGCTGGTACATGATCCGGGACAGAAAAACTTAAGCCTTGCGCCTGATCTGGTCCATGGTAGGGATCTTGGCCTAAGATCAAGACCTTGACCTGATCCATCTCAGTCGTCTGTAAAGCCTTAAAGACCTTATCACGCGGTGGATAAACCACTCCTTGGCTATAGACCTTATTCATAAAGTCATTGATCTGATGAAAATACCCTTCCGGAAGATGGGATTTGATGGCTTCATGCCAGGGGGAATGTTGCATGGAAACTCTCCGCTATCCAATAAATTCTTACCTTTCATTATACCACATTTGACACAGATCCACTGGATAAAAAAGAGGCTGGATAATTTTATCCAACCTTTTTTCAGCCTGTCAAACAAGCCAGATCTTTTATGTAGTTTCTTTCTTGGTAAATCCTGCGAGACCAATCGAAGCCACTAGCAAAATTTGCGGTAAGAATTGGATCAAATAACGGGTCTTCCCACCTTCAAAGATGGTTAAGAAGAGTAAACCACCAAAGACAGCAAGAGATAGGAAGCGGAAATTATCCTCGTCCTTTTTCTTGAGATAGCCGAGGACAAGACCAGCAGCCATCACAATCCAAACCAGCTGTTTAACGAACTCATAATAGCGGTATTGAGGACGATCTGTACTTAAAAAGTAAGTACGAATCCATTTGGCAACCGGTAAATCCTTGGTATACAGCTTGTATAGTGGATTAATGACCGGAGTCTTTTCATTTTTAACATCCCTATAAGGCCAACCTAGTGTTCCTTCTGCCACTGTTAAGGATTGCTTGGTAAAAAGATGTCCCAGAAGTCCAATCAGTCCATATTCCTTCAAGCGCCGTTTGATTTCTTTAATGACATATTCGTTCTTGAACATCCCATTATTGTACTCATCTCTCTTATCCTCATCGACATATTGCAAGAGACCTTTTTTCATATCTTCTTGGTTGTAGCCATTATATGTCAAGCCTAAGTTAATAAACAAGAGCGGTCCTTTGGCCAGGCCTTCCCCTTTTAAAATAGGAACTGCCGTCTGGTGTTTGATAGCTGTATTCAGAGACCCAAAGACCAGACCAGTGGATAAAAGAGTTAAAGCAAAGATTTTTCCAAAAGCCTTCCACTGGCCTTTCAAGAAGAGTATCATCCAAAAAGCCATCAGGACAATAATGGTCGTCGGACGGATTAGCATGGTTAGTCCTGATAAGAGGCCAAGCAACAAGGAAGATTTCCATTGTCCACCTCTATCTCCCCCTTTTAATAGATCCAACGCTAGCCCTAATTGCAAGGCAATCAGAGGAAGAGGTGGGATATCTGTGTACATGGAGTAAAAATAAGGAGAGTAGCAGATTAAGACCACATAGAGGGTATAAACCCAATCTGCCACTTTTTGATCGTAGTGTTTAAGTCCTAAACGATAGAGGATAACTGCTCCTGCATTTACATAGACCATGTTGAGAATCTGCATGATCCAGAGTCCCGCACTGCCAAAAATCTGGTAAAAAAAGCGTTCGTATAAGAACAAGGGGAGATTATTGGGATTTCGAGTCAAGTAGCTTGAGATAGAAGCCTCTTTTAGAAGACCAAAGGCTCCCGTATAGACCACTGCCGCATCTCGACGGATAAAGAGTTCCGCAGAAAGCATAAAAATGACCTGAACAAGAATAGCTCCTAACATCAGTCCCATCTTGTGCTTCATCAACCAGTTAAAGGCTCTTATGATGAAAGATCGGCCTAAATAGCCAAGGAGAAAGACGATTCCTCCAGCTATCAGTGCCAACCACGAAATATCTTTGAGGTGGACGACGCTAATGATAAACCAGTGCGCCATCAGAAGCAACATGACCAGATGGAGCACCCCAAAAAAGATGTTTTTACTTTTTACTAACATAGCTCCATTATAGCAAAAAAAATGTGATTATGCTGAATCTATCATCATTCCATTAAATAAATAACTTCTGTTTGAATGGTAAATCCAAACTCTAGATAAAGACTGAGAGCCGCTTGTTTCTCTTTTTCAACAATTATCTGAAACTTTTGCTGGACTTCTTCAGCCATGAAAAGGCAACACTTTTCTATACAAAATTTATAAAAGTGTTTTTTGTTAAGCGCTGATTCGCTTAGCGATTGGGGTTTGGTAGTTAAGACTGCTGTGAATGCGATG
>CAUTRO010000149.1:0-3892 GCA_963540685.1 uncultured Streptococcus sp. | reverse complement strand
AGATCAATGATATTAACGTGATTCATAAATTAATAGAAATTTCTGTCAAACTGTCTGTCAATGATTCAGTTTTAGGACCAATTTGTTTGGGGCACATGTCCTTAGCTGCATTAAGAAAATTGGGGGTTGACGAAAGGATAGTTGATAATCATTCAGCTATTTCTGATTACGATTGGGAATTAGTTGATAAATTTTATCACGAGAGTGGATGGTGAGGGCGTAGTTATCTAAACGGCATTGAACGAGGTAAAAATAATGCAGTTAAAGCAAGAATTAGCGAAGTTACTATTAAAAATAGGGGAGTCAAATCTGAATCAGTCGGATTTATTTACAGAAGAAAAACCATCTCTATTCTTACCAGAAGGACGTACTATTTATTTAGAGGGCGATCATTACTACATTGTTAGTGTCGAACGAGGCAAAATAAATTCTGAGAAAAAATTTGATAATAAGGAAGATATTCTTTATTATCTTTTACAATCATATGTTACTAGAATAGCATCAAAGAATGCATGGACTAATGCAAATGGAGATTTTGAACGTTATAATAGCCTTTTTCAAGAGGAACAAATTCGCTTATTTAATATAATTGATCCTAAATATGGAGAGAAGAAGGAAGAAGAATAAACTAAATTGAATGAAGAAGAAAAAATTAAAGAAGCTATAAAAGAAGGAAACGTTGAAGATATACTTCGCGGAAGACAAAAGTATCGAATTGAACCTCCAACTTTTATTCTAGATGTTTTCCCTACAGATATTAATCAGGTGCTGTTTGAATATTTTTATAATCAAAGTGATATCAAAAACATTCAATTATTATTAGAGAACTCTTTAATTAAAATGACAAAAAGCTCAGCTACGGATTTGTATATTTCAATATTATTTTTCGATTCAATACTCTTTATGGAAGATAAGGGTATTGCCACTTTTAAAATTGATACTTCAAGATTAGTAGCTGAAATAGCATCTGGGATACAAAAATTTCGGGAAGAGTTAAAGAAAAGTATAACTTTTGATAATGGATTAATAAAAAAAGACCCTATGAATGTAATTGTCCGCTTCAATCATAGATACAAAAACAAATATAATTTTTCAATTCTTGAGGATTAGAAATAGGTTAGAACAAATGTTAAAAGACAATATAAATTATTCAAGAGTGTCGACGACAAAAGAGAACTCACCGTCCTATATAACAGAGAAAATTATAAAATTATAACAACCTTTATGATTACAGAAGTCACGGATTTTTATCTGTATGTCAGAGAAGCTTTGGAAAATGTAATTTCTGGGAATATGGAAGAATATGCTTTTGATGGTAATTTGTTAGGGATTGAAATTGGAAAAGAAATAACAGAAGTTTACTTCCAATTTGAGGAAGAAATATTAGGCGATCCATGCTTTATTCCTACAAATGAACTTTATAAATTGGTTTTAGAGTGGAAAGAAATGCAAGAAAAAATGCACAGAGGGGAAGATATTTTTCCGGTGACTTTAGAGGATTGATGTTGAAATAATTCCCCAAATAATGGAGAAGTGATGAACAATAAAGAAGTAAAAGATGTATTTTATAAAGTCCCTGAAGGGGTTGATTATGCAGACATATTGGAAGATGTTGATCTAGAGGATGTTCCTGAAGAAACGATTCAAAAGTTGACTTCATTATTGGACAGTGATGATGACTATATACGCTATCAAGCTTCTAGATTGTTGACCATTTGGGGAATCAGAGAAGGCTTTGATATCTTGACTCAGATGTTCAGTCAAGGGCAATTAGAGTGGATGATTTCGCATCGTCTGTATGGCTATGATGATACCAATCGGATTTTTCTATATGATATCGTAAATTATTGGGCGAGCCGGTATGATTTGGGCGAAGAGAAGATAGCTAGAGGGGAAATTTATCCTCATGTTTGTAAAATCATCGAACAGGCTGAGACTGGATATTATGATATTTCAAAAATATATCGACTGGTTAGCGAGGAACATTATACGGAATACATCCCATACCTGAAACACTTCCTTTCAACTATTATGGACAAACCTGAGGATAATTATTGGCGAATTCATGATACCTTGAAGCTATTCCTCAAGGTAGAGCCTGATTATGTGACACAGTTATTAAAAGAAAAGCAAAAATCATTGGGAGATTTTGGAATCGAGGATAAAGGTGAAAGAAATTAAATTTTATAAAGTACATGATGAGTATGGTTTTATGTCCAATTTTGCTCCCTACCCTTTTTCAGACGGTAGCAGAATCTGGCCAACATCAGAGCATTATTTTCAAGCACAAAAGTTTTTAGTGCCTGAAATTCAAGAGAAAATTCGTCAGATAGCATCTCCAATGGATGCTGCTTTAGAGGGACGCAATCGTCAAAATCCCTTGAGACCAGATTGGGAAGAGATCAAAGATGAGGTGATGCTTCAGGCCCTTCGGATGAAATTTAGCCAAAATCTCGAAATTGCTAAAGAATTGCTGGCGACAGGAGATGCCATCATCATTGAACATACGCAGAACGACGCTTACTGGGCTGATGGGGGAGATGGCTCTGGGAAGAACAAGCTAGGCCTTCTCTTAATGCAAGTGCGGGAAGAGTTGAAAAACCTCACCCTATAACCCTCTCTCCTCTAGCTATTCCACCTATTTCATGCTAGAATAAAGAAAAACACATTTGGAGGCATTATGAATCAGACAGTGACTTATTTGCAGGAATTGACAGCCATTCCTTCACCGACAGGTTTTACACGTGAGATCGCAGACTACTTGGTCAAAACCATTGAAGGTTTTGGGTACGAAGTAACTCGGACTGCTAAGGGAGGCGTGAATGTGACCGTACCTGGTGTGATCACAGACAAACAACGCTACGTCACAGCCCATGTGGATACTTTGGGGGCTATTGTCCGCGCTGTGAAAGCAGATGGCCGTCTCAAGTTGGACCGTATCGGTGGTTTCCCATGGAATATGATTGAAGGGGAAAATTGTACGGTCCATGTAGCCAATACCGGAAAGACCCATTCTGGTACGATTTTGGTCCATCAGACTTCTTGCCATGTCTACAAGGATGCAGGAACTGTCGAGCGGACCCAGGACAATATGGAAGTCCGTCTGGATGAAAAAGTGACCAATGAAAAAGAAACCCGTGCCCTTGGCATTGAAGTGGGTGATTTTGTCAGCTTTGATCCCCGGACCATTGTGACAGACACCGGCTTTATCAAATCTCGTCACTTAGATGACAAGGTGAGTGCGGCGATTCTCTTGAATCTTCTGCGCGTGTACAAGGAAGAACAGATCCAATTGCCAGTAACGACTACCTTTGCATTTTCAGTCTTTGAGGAAGTGGGACATGGAGCTAATTCTAGTATCCCAGCTCAAGTGGTAGAATACTTGGCAGTGGATATGGGAGCTATGGGAGATGACCAAGCGACGGATGAATACACAGTGTCCATCTGTGTCAAGGACGCTTCTGGACCCTATCATTACGAATTTCGTCAGCATTTGGTAACCTTGGCAAAAGCCCAAGAAATCCCTTATAAGTTGGATATCTATCCTTTCTATGGATCAGATGCCTCTGCAGCCATGAGTGCAGGAGCAGAAGTCAAACACGCCCTCCTCGGAGCTGGGATCGAGTCTAGCCACTCTTATGAGCGGACCCACTTGGATTCTGTTCTTGCAACAGAGCGAATGGTCGATGCCTACCTCAAGAGCGACTTGGTAGAGTAAAAATTGAAACTACTTTTGGGTTAGTTTGAGAAAGAAAATAATGTTTTCTCTTATAAAATTAGCTAAGGAAAGTTTCAAATAAGTTTTAAATGAAAATAAAAAACTACTCCTCGGAGTAGTTTTTTTCGAAAAAAAAATAATTTTCTGAAAATTCCTTTTCTTCTGAAAATCTTT
>CAUTRO010000148.1:0-3938 GCA_963540685.1 uncultured Streptococcus sp. | reverse complement strand
GAAAACATCGAACTCAACAGTAATGTTTGGGATATTCAAGCCTACTACATTGCACAGGCAGCTGTGAATGCGACCGTTACTTTCCGTCCAGATGTCATTGTCTTTGGTGGCGGAGTCATGGCGCAACAACATATGTTAGATCGTGTTCGGACTAAATTTACAGCTCTCTTAAATGGTTATCTCCCTGTACCAGATGTGAGAGATTATATTGTGACACCTGCAGTTGCTGGCAATGGTTCAGCTACCTTGGGGAACTTTGTTCTTGCAAAAGAAGTGAGCGAAAAGCTTAAAAAGTAAGAAGCACTTGCCCCTTAGAGGTTAAAAACAATAGTGAAACCGAGACCGAGCTGTCTCGGTTTTTTCGGTTTCCATAAAGAAGTGAGGAAGATATGAAAAAGAAGATTGTAAAAGATGTCTTATTCTTGGGACAAAAATCAGAAGAAGCGACGCCGGAAGATCGTTCCTTGGCTTTGGATTTACAGGATACCTTGAACGCCCATCTCCTTGAGTGTGTCGGACTGGCAGCCAATATGATAGGGGAGAAAAAACGGGCCATTATCATTCGAATGGGAAATGCAAATCTGGTCCTGTTTAATCCTCTTCTTCTGGATAAGAAAAAGGCCTATCAAACAGAGGAAGGGTGCTTATCTTTAGTGGGGACTCGTCCGACGACTCGTTATGAGGAGATCACGGTGGCCTATCGGGATGTCAATTGGAAGCCTCAAACCTTACACTTGTCAGGTTTTCCAGCTCAGATCTGTCAGCATGAAATGGATCATCTAGAAGGGATTATTATCTAGAAGGGATGGATGGAGTCAATTTGATTCCATCTTTTTCGTTCTTATAGAAACGATTTACTGGATAACCGATGCAAAGATCCTATAATATGAAAAGGTAGAAAAGAGTCTAGATGTTCATTTCTTATGTTTTTGTCCCATTTTGTACTAGGAAAAAGTGATAGAAAAGTCGATTCTTGGAGACATAAAATTGATAAAAGCAAAAAAAGACTAGAGGCTGTTTAGAAAATGAAGAAGGAAACAATCAAAAAGCAACCGTGCTTGACAGGTTTTCTTTGGATCGCGTATACTAGTAGTACGATAATAAGATGAAAGACAGGAGTTCCAAGATGAAGCGCAACCTTCAAGAATACCCGCAATTTTATCGTTGGCTGACCCTGCCTTTTAGGAGAAGGCCGCGTCGCGTGCGGGTTCTTCGATGGACAAATCGAATCCTAACTCTCGCCATGCCAGGCATCTATGGGCTGGTATTTTGTTGGCTTTTTGCAAAGCAAATTTCTTTGGAGACAATTTGGCCTTTTATTTGGATTCCAGCTTCTGGTTTTGTCTTGTTTAGTCTCTTCCGCCATTGGATCAATGTTCCAAGACCTTACGAAACATGGGACATTCAACCTTTATTAGAGAAACATTCGTCAGGTCACTCTTTTCCTAGTCGCCATGTTTTTTCAGCGACCATGATCTCTATGTGTATCTGTCAGTTGTCTCTTCCGCTAGGACTAGCTTCAATGTTGCTGTCTCTTCTCTTGGCCCTTGTTCGAGTCATGGGAGGGATTCATTATCCCA
The DNA here is from genome assembly GCA_963540685.1 of uncultured Streptococcus sp. Taxonomy (GTDB): domain Bacteria; phylum Bacillota; class Bacilli; order Lactobacillales; family Streptococcaceae; genus Streptococcus. The sequence goes on along the minus strand of CAUTRO010000148.1, from coordinate 2,358 downwards.
AGGATGTCCTGGTTGCTTGGGCATTGGGACTCGCCTGGGGAGGACTTTTTTGGCTTGTTTGAATCAACATATTGTTTAAAATTGACCTTTGAATAACAGCGAGTGATAGTGTATACTGGATAGTGGACTTAGAAGAGGAGAGAAGATGAAGTACAGACAAGCAGAAAAAGCAGATCTGGATCAGGTGGTTCGAGTAGCCAGTACAGCCTTTGAGGAGTATCTATTTTTAAAAGTGATTAAGGATTTGGTGCGTGATCCCAAGCAATACCCTGCCTTTGTTGAAGCGATGATGCGCATCTTGGTCAAGGTTTTTCTCAAGCACCATATCTGTCTTGTGGCAGAAAAAAACGATGAAATTTATGCAGTGGCCTTGTTACAAAAAGGACCGATTCCTTTTCGAGACTATCTTTTGAATGGTGGCTTGGGCTTGCTCAAGTTTATTTCCTTGAAGAATATGTTGTCCTACTTTAAATTTATGGAGGATACAGATAAGGAATTGGAGCAAAATGCGGATTTTGATTGGTATTTGATGCTTCTGGCAGTTGCACCCAAACACCAACGCCAAGGATATGGCAGCCGCTTTATGACCGAAGGTATCGAACCCTTCTTAAAAGGGATCAAGGGAGAAACCTTGGCCTTCTACACCAATACGAAAGGCAATGTCTATTTTTACACAAAAAATGGATACAAGGAAGTCTATGAAAATACCATTCATTTTAACAATGTGAAAATGGGAAGTTGGTATTTCTTGAAGGAACTAAAAAATCACTAAGGTTGAATCCTTAGTGATTTTTCTTTGTCCTTGTTCCTAGTCTTTCATGCCAAAGCGTTCAAAAAAGGCTGTGCGTTCTTGGATAATTTCTTGAGAGGGATTTTTAATTTCCAGCAAGAGTTGTACGAGCTCTGGGGTGGCATCGCGTACCAATTGCCCTAAAGACCAAATGGCCGTTGCAATATGGATCTGATTTTGTGAAGTCTCAATGATCGATAAAAGTTTAGGAATGGCAGATCGATCATGGGCATTGGCGAGTGCGATAATAGCATTGCGCTGGAGGATGTTTTTGCCTCTCCAGCTTCCAGCAACACTGCCAAATTTTTCTTTAAATTGCCCATTTGACAGTTCTAAAAAGGGAATCAATTCAGGATGGGCCAATTCGGGATCAATTTCGGAGGCTAGAGGATTGTCAAGACCTTTATTGTATGGACAACAGATCTGACAGATGTCGCATCCATAGATCACTGTTTTGATTTTTTTACGGAATTCCAAATCCATCATGCCCTTGTCTTGAGTTTGGAAGGACAAGCAGCGTTTGGCATTCATAGAGCCGTCTCCGATTAAGCAGGAGGTTGGGCAAGCATCTAAACAACGGCGACAGTCCCCACAACCATAGTCGACAGGCTGATCTGGTTCGATTTCGAGGTTGGTAATCAATTCCCCCAAAAACATGTAGGAACCATATTCTTTTGAAATGACCAAGCCGTTTTTTCCGATAAAACCGATCCCTGCTCGCTGGGCAACGGCCGTGTCAATCAAGGCTCCGGTATCGACCATTCCTTTGTACTCAAAATCTTGGGTCATTTCTTCAATTCCAGCAGCTAAGCGATCAAGTTTGTCTTGAAGGACATAATGGTAGTCCAACCCCCAACTGTTGGGTGTGAATTTTCCTCTTTTATAGGCAGTTTTTTGAGGTTGCTGTTTTAGTTTATGGGGGTAGGCAACGGCAATGGAGATGATCGTTTTAGCAGAGGAGAGACTTAATTTAGGTTGGATACGCTCTTCAATATTCTTATGCTCAAATCCGGAATTTCGCCCTTCCTCAACAGCTAGGCGGAGCGATTTTTCCAAATAAGCAAAGTCATCTGCAGTGGTAAATCCAATTTTTGAAATCCCAATAGAATGGGCCAGTTGGATAATCTTTTCTTTTAGTGTCATCCCTATCATTATACACAAAAATGAAGTTTCTGGCGAGAGAGGAAAGTGACAGAAAGGGCTTTCGAAATAATACTAGTAATACACCAGTAATAAAGTGTAGTAAGATATTCGTAAATGGCGTTCCAATAGATTTGTTTCGAAATTTGGAAGCAGTCATTGAGAAATTTTAAGATGGGTTATAAGGATGAGAATTGAAAATTACATGATCCATCATTAATCGTTTAGTGGACTAGAATGCTTTTTGAAAGAAGATGATACAAGTAATGCTAACTTAAGTTTGTCCTGTTGTATCAATCTTTAAAGCCAGTTATATAGGCGCTTCTCTTTTGGATTATTTATTGTTGGTTGTTGTAGTTTAGAATGATGTATATAAAAAAGTGAAAGATCAGATTTTCTGGTCTTTTGCTATTTAATGTTATTATTTA
>CAUTRO010000147.1:0-4008 GCA_963540685.1 uncultured Streptococcus sp. | reverse complement strand
GTTTGGGAATCCAGCGTCACTGTTGGGAAAAATAAGCCGACAAACAAAGGAATACAGAGCAAGAAGACACTCGCTACTTTTGCCCAGAAGCCGGATAGATGGCTGTGAATCTTCATTTGTTTGACCCAGATGATCAGCTGCACAAGAGCTAAAACAAAGGACAAAAACATGGAAATATAAGCCAAGTAAGAATAGTGTAAATTGATGTATTGATTAAGCTTACCGGATAATTGAAGATACATGGTGAGCTCAAAATAACCTGCTAAAATCAAAAATCTTATCATAAAGCTACCCCCACAATCCAAGAGTAAAAGAGCACAACCCCACTGACAATTCCGATAAATTGCCAGATAAAGCGGGTCTTGAGATAATTTTTCATCATGAGGAGATTCTTGACATCAAGCATGGGTCCAATCACCAAAAAGGCAAGCACAGGCGCTAGTCCAAAACTGCTCATAAGAGAGGAGCCGATAAAGGCGTCCGCCTCACTACAAAGTGAGAGGAGGAAGGACAAGAGCATAAGGAGGAGAATAGCAATAACCGGTGTCGCACTGATCGAGGTGAGGATCCGTGTTGGGACATAGACCTGGACCAGGCTTGCAAAAAGGCAACCGAATACCAAGTAGCGTCCTGTATCAAAGAATTCATCAATTGCCTGCACCAAGACTTGAAAGAGCTTTTGGCCTTTGCTTAAATCGCTGAAATCATGTTCATGCACAGGCTTGCGATCTTCTTTTTGGATCGAATCTGTCTGAATAAAGCCAAGGAAGATCCCTAGTACCGTTGCGACAAGTAGGGAACCAAGGGCGCGGTAGAGGGCCATCTTAACGGAATTCCCAAAGGCTGAGTAGGTCGCAAAAAGCACGATGGGATTAATGATCGGCGCTGTCACCAAAAAGGGGACAGCAGTATAACTAGGGACTTTCTTTTCAAGAAAGCGATTGATAATGGGAACAATTCCGCATTCACAGGAAGGAAAGATAAAGCCGATAAAGGTCCCAAAGAAGATCCGCCCAAATTTATTTTTTGGAAGAAAACGGTAGACCTTCTCTGGTGTGATATAAACCTCAATCATTCCCGAAATGATACTTCCTATTAGGACAAAGGGCAGGGCCTCAATAATAATCGAGAGAAAAATAGCCCCAGTTTGCAGGATGCTAGAGGGAAGATGTTGAAAAAATGCCATTATTTAGCCTTCTTTTTATCTTTAGCTGTAGCAGTTTCTGCTTTCTTTTTCTCTTCGGGAAATTCAACTGTTTTTTCTAGATCTGGAAAACTTGCAAAGTTTTCAAACATTTTATCAAGATCATCTGTCTTAGAAAATTTAATAGCCATTTTAGGGCCTCCTTTTTCCTTTTTCTATCATTATAACAAAAAGAAAAGACCATGGGGGAAATGGAGCTTAGAAGGGGGAAAGGCTAGCCCTGAATCAGGAACCAAAATGGGGTGGTAGAGGGCTGTGTATCCTGTATAATATGCTATAATAGAAGCTATGGATAAATATGAAAAAATAGCTCAGGAATTGGGCGTTAGCTTAAAACAAATCGATACTGTATTGAATCTGACAGCAGAAGGCTCAACTATTCCTTTTATTGCTCGCTATCGAAAAGACCTGACGGGAAATTTAGACGAGGTTGCTATCAAGGCTATTATTGACCGAGATAAATCGTTAACGGCCCTAGCTGAACGCAAGGAAACCGTCTTAGCTAAGATTGCAGAACAAGGCAAGTTGACAGATACGCTTAAGCAGGCCATTGAAGCTGCTGAAAAATTAGCAGATGTCGAAGAGCTCTATCTTCCTTATAAGGAAAAACGGCGGACCAAGGCCACGATTGCTCGAGAAGCAGGACTTTTTCCCTTGGCACGTCTCATTCTGCAAAATAGTCCAAATTTGGAAACAGAAGCGCAGAAATTTACCTGTGAGACATTCCCAACTGGAACCGCTGCTTTAGCTGGTGCAGTGGATATTCTGGTAGAGGCTATTTCAGAGGACACCCAATTGCGGGCTCTGACCTATCAAGAAATTCATGGGCATTCCCTCATGACCTCAACTCTAAAGGATGAAAACTTAGACCCTAAGCGAACCTTTGAAATCTACTATGATTTTTCTGAGAAGATCAAGAGTATGCAGGGCTACCGGACCCTGGCTCTCAATCGTGGGGAAAAATTAGGCGTTCTCAAAGTCGGATTTGAACACCATCTAGATCGAATCATTCGCATCTTTGAAGCTCGTTTTAAAACCAAAAATGCTTATGTCGATGAGGTGATTCAGCAAGCCGTCAAGAAAAAAATTGTACCTGCGATCGAACGTCGGATTCGGACAGAATTGACAGAAGTGGCAGAAGAAGGAGCCATTCAATTGTTCTCTGAAAACCTACGGAATCTATTGCTCATTCCTCCGTTAAAGGGGCGCGTGGTCCTTGGATTTGACCCAGCTTTCCGAACCGGTGCCAAATTAGCAGTTGTCGATGAGACAGGCAAAATGCTCACAACTCAGGTTATCTATCCGGTTGCCCCTGCAAAACCTGCTCAGATCGAGCAGGCTAAGAAAGAGTTGTCCTCCTTGATCAAGGAGTTTGACGTAGAAATTATTGCAATCGGAAATGGAACCGCTAGCCGTGAAAGTGAGGCCTTTGTCGCAGATGTACTCCATGACCATCCAGGGGTTCGCTATGTCATTGTCAATGAAAGCGGAGCTTCTGTCTACTCAGCTAGTGAGTTGGCTCGTCATGAGTTCCCAGAATTAACTGTTGAAAAACGCTCGGCCATCTCCATTGCCCGCCGCCTGCAAGATCCCTTAGCTGAGTTGGTGAAAATCGATGCCAAGTCGATCGGTGTGGGTCAATACCAGCACGATGTCAATCAGAAAAAATTGACGGAAAGTTTGGATTTTGTCGTGGATACAGTGGTCAACCAAGTTGGGGTGAATATAAATACCGCTAGTCCCTCTCTCTTAGCGCATGTAGCAGGACTCAATAAAACCATCTCTGAAAATATCGTGAAATACCGGGAAGAAGAAGGAATGATCCTTTCACGCGCGCAGATTAAAAAAGTCCCTCGTCTCGGAGCCAAGGCTTTCGAGCAGGCGGCGGGATTCTTGCGCATCCCTGAGAGTAAAAACATCTTGGACAATACTGGTGTCCACCCTGAAAGTTATAAGGAAGTTGAAAAACTTTTTCAACTCCTTGAAATTACCGAACTCGATGAATCTGCTCAAGAAAAATTAAAAGCTGTCAATATAGAGGAAATGTCGACCCAGCTAGAACTGGGGCCGGAAACTCTGAAAGATATCATTGCTGATCTCTTAAAACCAGGTCGTGATTTGCGGGATTCTTTTGATGCACCAGTGCTCCGTCAGGATGTCTTGAATATTAAAGACCTGCACATTGGCCAAAAATTAGAAGGGGTTGTGCGCAATGTGGTTGATTTCGGAGTCTTTGTCGATATTGGCATCCACGAGGATGGCTTGATTCACATCTCCCATATGAGCAAGCAATTTATCAAGCATCCAAGCCAAGTTGTCTCTGTAGGAGATTTAGTGACGGTCTGGGTGAAGAAAATAGACGTGGAACGTGAAAAAGTCAACCTTAGTTTGGTAGCTCCAAATGAATCTGACTGACTATGTGCGCCAGGTATCTTTGGAAGATTTTGGGAGGGAATTCCGCCATCGAGCAGAGTGGAATTCGCGTCTGCAAACCACCGGAGGCCGTTTCTTTCCTAAAGATCAGCATCTTGATTTTAACCCAAAGATCTACCAGACTTTCGGATTAGAGACGTTTCGGAAAATCGTCCGCCATGAGCTCTGCCATTACCATCTTTATGATCAAGGAAAAGGCTATCACCACAGAGATCCAGCCTTTAAACAACTCCTTCAGCAAGTGGATGGACTTCGTTTCACGCCACCTCTTCCAGAGAAGGCGGGACGTGTCAAACGAAGTTATCTCTACCGATGTTCTCATTGTGGCCAAGAGTATAGTCGAAAGCGAAAAATCGATCTGAAGAAATATG